>JBQCEA010000686.1:0-6739 GCA_051960695.1 Mucilaginibacter sp.
GAAACAAAATTTTTCAGACAATTTGATACTGATTTGATAAGATAGCGACATGTTTATAATTTAGATAGTTGTGTAACAGGTCGCTACGGGGTTTGTTTGAACTTATGTTTTTTAAATAAATAAGCCAGTATCAAAAGATCTTCGTGGGATCGGTCGATTATACTTATGCCCTCGTTGTTTCCTTACCCGCAGATTGCCCGGTTTTAAGGAACAACAGTTTAAAGACCATCAGATGTGTCAGCAACAGTACCGGGACATAAAGAATAATGATAAAATAGCCTACACTCAGGAACGGAAGGATATTATATCTGGGGCCATCAATAAATGCTACTATCAGATCGGCAAATCCTAAAATATTAAATATCCACAAAGAGGCCCGAAACAATGTATTATTATTTACAAGGGAGAGGGTTATAAAGGCTAAAACAGCTGCAGCAAAATCTCCAAATGCAGCAGGTATTGCCCAGGCAGCATTCAGTCCTGCATGAACCACCCCAGGGATAAGGAACGATAAGCCTGCGAAACGAAACAAGTGTAAAAGAAGAATTGGCTGTGTTGCCTTTTTGAGCTCCAGGTTTTTATAAGGAAGCCAAAGATATCTTCTGCTTATTTTATTCCACATAATGAGTCCGGTTAAAACGCTGACGGCGAATAAGATCGTTGATTCCATAATGAATTATTTTTTTTATAATGCAAAGGAAACGTGGAAACCAAAAAGAGCGGTTGCCAAATGACAAAAACCGAATTGCCATTTGACAATAAATGTATTTAGTGTTTGGAAAATTCGCGCCTGATCCTGCTTAGTGATGAGTTTGTAACTCCAAGATAAGAAGCTATATGCTTTAGCTGGACAAATTGAAAAAGCTCTTTATTATCTTGTATTAAGTCTTCATAGCGCTGCTCGGCAGTTTTATTGATCATACTAAGCGTTCGCTTTTTGTATGACACCAACTCTTTAACCAACATTCCTCTGCCATATTCCCTGTATTCAGGGATGGAATGAAAAAGAATATTCATTTTTTCGAAAGTAATTGAATAACCCAGGCAATCTGTAATAGCCTGAATATTTTCTTCTGAAGCAGTTTGAAGGAAATAAGAAGCATGATCGAAAACCTGGCGGTTTTTTGCATATAAATTTGTTGTCACCTGGTTCCCCTCCAGATCAAAAGTATATGCCCTCATAAGTCCTTCTGCCAGATAAAGAAAGTCGCACACTTTACCTTCTTTTAAAAAGAATTCATTTTTTGAAAATTTCCTTTCTTCAAAATGATCAGTAATATTCATAATTGTCTGTAAAGGCATACATGAATTTTTCTGAAAAAAGTCTACAAGAAGTTGTTTGCTCATAACATTGCCGGGGACACTATTAAATACACTTCGTAAGGAATAACAGCGTTTTGAGCCTAAGTTACAAAACTCTTAATGAGGCTGCAACCAACGTATAATAAGGGAGAAAATAATTGTATCTGCCCGAAAGCATGAAAGCCTCAGACTGAGGCTTTCTTTTTGATTTTTGTGAACCCGATGGTACAATTTTGGATTCATTTTTTAAGGGATTAACAGTATTGCCAATTTTTATCAGCCTTTTCTCACCGGTTTAGGAGCCAACGATTTCAGTAACAAATGATCAACGTAGTTTAAGCCTCCATTTAACGGGAATAACATGGGAGTTGAGCAGCTCTAAATTAATTTAACAGACCAGAAACACTTTACTATAAATAAGGTAATATAAGAAAGTCGCGACGCCTTCTATAATGCGAATCGTCTGTCGACAATTATTCTTATACAATGAAACAGACACGCGATAGTATAGCTGATTTATGGGGTCCACGTTTACCATTCTATGATACGGCATGGCCGGAAAGGGTTGACCAATTGATAACTGAGGAGCCGGATCATTGGGTTCAATCTGCCTGTGTGTTATGTTCCAATGGCTGCGGCTTAGATATCGGTGTCAAAGACGGTCGCATTGTGGGTGTGCGCGGCCGGGCCGTAGACAGGGTCAATCACGGAAGGCTTGGACCAAAGGGGCTTCACAGCTGGGTGGCAAATAATAGTAAAGACCGGCTAACAAAACCTTTGATCAGAAAAGATGGTGATCTGGTAGAAGCCACCTGGGATGAAGCAATGGATATGATCGTTGCGAAATCAAAAGAAGTTGTAGCTGAACAAAAAGGACTCGGTATAGGATTCTATACATCTGGGCAGCTTTTCCTGGAAGAATATTACACACTGGGCGTTATTGGCAAGGCTGGCCTTGGGACACCGCATATGGACGGTAATACTCGTTTATGTACTGCCACGTCAGCTGCGGCGTTAAAAGAATCGTTTGGCACAGACGGTCAGCCGGGGTCTTACACTGATTTGGATACGACAGAAACTATACTCCATTGCGGTCATAATATTGCCTCACAGCAAACAGTGTTATGGGCGCGCATATTGGATCGGTTAGCCGGGCCAAAGCCGCCGAATATCATTGTTATAGATCCCCGAAAGACCTTTATAGCCGAAAAAGCTACTGTCCACCTCGCACCACGAGTAGGAACAAACATTCCTGTGATGAACGGATTATTAAACCTCGTTATCCAATCGGGCAACATCGATAAGGAATTTATCAGCCAGCATACCGTAGGATATGATGAACTGGTCAAAGTGGTTTCAAAATGGACGCCCGAGCGGGTTGAGGAAATTAGCGGCGTTCCTGCCAGGAAGTTAAAGGAAGCGGGCACACTGCTGGCGCAGACAAAGACTTTAGTGTCCACGGCATTGCAAGGGTTTTATCAGTCAATGCAAGCGACCGCTGCTGCTGTGCAGGTTAATAACCTGCATTTGATCAGGGGATTGATCGGTCGGGATGGCTGTGGCATTTACCAGATGAACGGCCAGCCGACCGCGCAAAACACCCGGGAATGCGGTGCTGACGGCGACCTGCCCGCTTTTAGAAACTGGAGCAATAAAAAGCATATTGAAGAGCTTGCCAAAATATGGAATGTTGAAGTGGATGAGATACCTCATTGGGCGCCGCCTACACATGCGATGCAGATATGGCGCTATGCCGAACAAGGGTCAATTAAATTATTGTGGATCAGCGGAACAAACCCTGCGGTTTCGATGCCGGAACTAGGCCGCATACGAAAAATATTAGATACCGAACATCTGTTTGTTATTGTACAGGACGCTTTTATAACAGAGACCTGCCAGCATGCGGATATTGTTCTGCCAGCGGCTATCTGGGGCGAAAAAACTGGTTGTTTTACCAATGTTGACCGCACTGTTCATATATCGCATAAGGCTGTCGATCCGCCCGGCGATGCAAGGTCCGATCTGGACATCTTTTTAGATTATGCACGCAGGATGAATTTCAGGGATAAGGATAACAACCTCTTAATAAGATGGAACGACCCGGAAGGCGCTTTTGAAGCCTGGAAGGAATGCACCAGAGGCCGCCCTTGTGATTACAGCGGAATGAGTTATGCGAAACTAAGCCAGGGTAGTGGCATTCAATGGCCCTGCAACGATCAATATCCAGACGGGGCGAAGCATTTATACACCGATGGAGTCTTGAACACCGCAGTTGAATATTGTGAAAGTTACGGACATGACCTGGACACCGGCGGTACTGTAACCGAAGAGCAATATAAGGCAAATAACCCCAACGGAAAGGCGATCATTAAGGCATCTGATTACATACAACCTCACGAAATGCCCGATGACGAATACCCGTTCATGTTAACCACGGGACGGGTCGTTTATCATTTTCATACCCGGACCAAGACCGGCCGGTCGAAAGAGTTAAATGATGCCGCGCCTGACGCTTTTGTACAAATCTCTGAGTTAGACGCACAAGAGTTGGGGATAGCCGAAGGCGATATGGTTGAAGTACAATCACGCAGGGGAAAGGTGATTGAACCTGCCAGGATTGGAAACATAGAGCCCGGGCTGCTGTTTATCCCTTTTCATTACGGCTATTGGGACGATCCGGGACGTTCCCGGGCAGTCAATGAGCTTACCCTTACCGAGTGGGACCCGGTAAGCAAGCAACCTCATTTTAAATACTCCGCTGTAAAGATCAAAAAGGCTGGTACGGGTTTTTTAGATAAGGTCGGAGATGCTATAGAAGAGGTGACAGCGACAATCAATTTAAAACTGTGATCGAAATGCAAATAGGGGCTTATATACAATTGGTGCATCAAAGCCAGAAGGACCTGGCAAAAGCTTTTTATTATGTAGCTGACAGGCATAAAGCAGAGCCTGATATTTTTGGCATGTGCAATATGCTGGCTGGCTGGTCCGAAGAACTCGATAAGCAAATGGAGCCAATGACGGAAAAATATGGCACCGAAAAAAACTCAGAAGCAGACCGGCTTCTGCACGATTTCTTTGATCAAAAGCGAAAAGGTGCGCTTGCTCTACTTCAGGACCTTCAAGACCTATGGCTGATGGCCAATGAAGCCAATATATCTGCCATTATGCTCGGGCAGGCTGCTTTCGGACTAAGGGATGAAACCCTGATCTCGATATGTACAGAAATTGAACAAAAATCCAAAAGACAAGCAGCCTGGTTACTGACCAGGATAAAATCGTCCGCCACTCAAACATTAATAGCGGTTACTAAGAGTTAGACATTGCAAAGATGAAATTTTACTTTTGAGGAATTAAAGCATCGAACCGCCATTTTGAACCAATCTAACTGATAAATAAGGAAGTTACAGTGCAAAAAAAATGGGACAACTGATTTTTCTTCTCAGTTGTCCCATCGGGTGATCCCGCTGGGTGCGGTTTTAGGTCATGTATTACCTTAACAATGTGTAAATTACAGATTCAAAATCAAGCCAGTACCCTCAAAAGTACCCTTTCGGATAGATTGATTTTTTAAGTATTTGATAGAACGAAAGATTAATTTATATAAAGATAAGAACTAAATTTCTTGAAACGAATATGATTCAATATCACCATCATTGTTTGTTTCGACGTAAGGATATTGTCGATGAAGTAGCATTGGTGGCTTATAAGTTTAATCGCAAATAAATAAAATGTCTTGCATTCCTTTATTAAAAGCGTGACCGGTATCAGAGATTTTAGCGTGGCTGGGTTGCAACGCATCCTTTTTTTGCGTTAACGAGCTGGTCAATTTTTATGAGATAATTACGAAGTGAAACTGTTAACCACTTTCCTCCTGTCAAATAAATATATTCGCTGCTTGAATAAGCCGGGTTAAACTCAATTCTGCTTATTCACAGCCATTTTGCTGAATGCAGATACCGGAAAAGTTTTGGAAACTTCAATCAAAAAAACTTTTCGCTGTCATCCCCGGTTAAGCGTAAGGCATCTTTGTTATCGGACCAGATTGTGAATATACGCTCATGAACAGGATCATTATTTTTTCCTCAGCCAGGATATATCCGAGGTTCCCGAACCTTTCGGTAAGCGCAGATTTAATCAATGAGTAGGTTTGCAATAGCCGAGCAACGCGCCGAAAACAAGTCCGCCAATGGCTTTCTGTAAAAAAAGCTTGCCGAAGGACATGATCGAAAACTGTCCCGATTTTGCAATTTCGGTCATCGTGCAAATAGAACTGCACTGACGCCGTCATTAAAAAGAGATTCCCCGGAAATTTTCATCGCAATACATCAAATTTAATAGCTTGATGTGTTATTCTATTGATAAGTTACTCAATTTATACATGAAATCTAAAATTATAGATGCTTCTTCGAGCGAAGCTACTGTAACATGCTGTTCTAATATTTCGACCGCTTTTTCAAGAATAGCTTCTCTCTTGTATTTAAGACTTTCGTGGAAAACCCACGTTTGACCCGATTATTAAGCGTAGACAATGTCTTAGTATTCACGATTTGCTGAAATAATTTATTTATAAGATTAATAACATTTGTTCTCCTTCTGGCCAGTTACAAACGTTTGCGCCATTTGCAGGTAAATTATCAGAGAGAGTAGTGTAACTTAGATTCTAATTTTACATATTTTTAGTCAAATCTTTTCTTTTTCTGTTATGCTTTTCGTTTCATATTGCATATGATACAACTAATTAAGACGCTCATTGTCGATGATGAATTCCAGAGCCGGAATGTTCTCGTAACCATGCTTGAGCAGTACGCGCCGGAAATAAAAGTGGTTAGCGAGGCATCGTCCGTAGATGAAGGGCTGAAAAAGATAAAAAAATATAACCCCGATATTGTTTTCCTGGATATTCAAATGAAAGGTGAAACTGGATTTGATCTGTTAAGCCATTTAAATGAAATTAACTTCGCCGTCATTTTTATTACAGCATTTGATAAATATGCCATTAAGGCTTTTCGTTTCAATGCGGTCGATTATTTATTGAAGCCAATAGTAACGGATGAATTGGTGGACGCAGTAAATAAAGTGAAAAGAAGAAGCTCCGTATTGCAATCTGCCTCTAAAAAGCAAATGGATCAATTATATCACGATCTGACAAACCCGCAGAATATTCCTGATAAAATTGCGATCCCAACGGGCGAAGGCTTTATGATCATACCGGTAAATGACATTGTGTATTGTCATGCAGACGGCAACTATACGGAATTCCATCTCACGGAGAAAAAGAAGATAGTATCCAGTTATACCCTGAAACAGTACGACGAGATATTAAGCGGGCAATCTTTTTTTCGGGCCCACCGCTCTTATCTCATTAACATGGCCCATGTAAAAATGTACCGCAGGGGTGATGGCGGTGAAATCGTTATGAGTAATGGGCATGAAA
>JBQCEA010000687.1:0-6811 GCA_051960695.1 Mucilaginibacter sp.
CGAAGGGCCCGTTTATATGAGGAACATATTGAATCTACCCGGGCATATTTAATGCGTAGTGTGTCCAAAACTTATGGCAGATTAATAATCATTCCTGCTATAATTATTATCTACTACGCCTTTTATACATACTCGCATACGATTCCTAAAAACTTGCCCAATGAAATAACCTGGTGGAATGGATTATGTGGAATTGCGTTAATGTCATGTGCCGCAATTTCTGGCGCCACCGGCTCACTAATTAGTGTTTTACTCAGGATACAAGGAGTCCAGGATAATAATCAATTGGCGCAAAATATTGTGGCATTTAAATATTCTGAAAATGCTATTAAAATTGCACCGCTCACAGGTCTGATTTTCGCTATCACTTTAAGTCTGATCTTTAGTGGCAACCTGATTGGCGGCACACTCTTTCCCAAAGATAATACATGGGCATCTATTATCAGTGATGGTAAAGAAATATCCAAATGGTTAATTTGGTGTTTTATTGCCGGCTTTTCGGAAAGGTTAGTACCTGACATAATTGACCGGTTAGCAGATAAAGCTAAAAAGGCAGAGCAAGCCTAATTGCACGGGCAAATTATTGTCCCCTTTGATTGCCTATCTGCACACCGCAGGTCCCATTGAGAGACCCCGCGTGGACACGAAATAAAAACACAGATAACCCGTTATTGCCGTTATGAAAAAACCAGCCATCACAAAACGTCAACCTTTGCTGCTGACCAACCAAGTCTTCATCATCAGCTTAATATTGTTGATCGTCAACGATTTCCTGCTTAAACCCATATATCCCAATTGGCTCACCGGCAAACTATCAGATTTTGCGGGCCTTATCGTACTCGCGCTATTACTTGCCTGGCTGTTTCCCAGGTTATGCGGTAAGGCAACGCTGATCTCAGCTGCTGTCTTTATTTTATGGAAATCACCATTAGGCACGCCGGTCATTACCTGGAGTAATGCAGTCTTAAATTTACCGCTACATCGTATTATCGACTACACCGACCTCATCGCATTATCTGTTTTGCCCTTTACCTGGCTTTATATCGAACGAATTGCTGGAAAACCGGATAAGCCGGCATGGCCCGCTTGGAGCCGGAACCTGTTGTTATTTACCGGTTCATTTGCTTGCCTGGCAACGTCCATGTCGCCAAAACAAAGGGCTGATTATGACGGCACTATCGGGGTTTATAAAACCTATTCGCTCAATGTAAATAAAGCTACGGCACTTAACCGTTTAAAAATGCTTGGTTATGCCGTGGAACGCGACACATCGAACCGGCCTGCAGACAGCACAAGCTATATGATCAGCCATGTTGTTCTTGACCAGGAGGATACTTTAAGATCAATCAGGTTCAGGCTTGAAGACAGGGGCACGAAAAGCAAACTGACCCTCAAAACCTTCCAGGCCGCTCATCCGCTGGATATGAAAACCTTTCATGCTGCCCGGAAACGTTATGAAGAACTGGTAAAGGCAGGCATTGTTGTTAAAGTCCAGAACTAATGCTTCCGGAGTTTCGTCTCCGCGGGGCCTCCCAACGGGGACCCTGCGGAACAAGATCGATAACAATTATAAACCGGATACCGTTACAACTGTTTATCTTTAGCACATGAAACGCCTTAATTTACTCACCCTTTTTATAACACTGTTTACTTGTAATGCGTATGCCCAAAAGGTTTACATTGGATGCCCGGACAACGCAGCGACTAAGCCGAATGTTGGTTTCCTGGATAAACAGACCGTCGACCTGGTCATAGCTGATGGCCGCACGATACCCGCAGACAGCAAGGTTGAATGTGACGGGCCCGGCATTAAACAAGTGCTGAAAAACTTCCTGCAGTCGGAGTTCCCTTCTTGTAAAATTATGCTGCTGCCTGATTCGCTCAAGGCTTCAAACCCAAACAGGATAACTATCAAGCTCAATATCACAGCGTATCAGGCCAGCCGGAGCAAGCTTGAATGGACCGGATCAGTTGGTTACCATGTCATGATCATCGATAACCGGAACGGAAAGGCGAAGAAAATTTCTGAAGACATAAGCAATGATACCTCAAAGCCGGGCGCCTGGGGATACAAAACGGCGAAGACATGCCTGTTCACCAGCTTTGACAAATCAAACCAGGACCTTGTATCATTCATTGAAAGTTCATTAAAATAGCGGGCTGACCTGTTTCTATTGATCAAATATGAAAAGCAAACGCCACGCTTTGTAGCGTGGCGTTTTCCGTTAAGATAACTTAGGATGCAAGCATTCCATAAATTTTCGCCGGGGGTGAGGAGCTGGTACTGAATTTCGGCAACTAACAATCGCCAAATGAATTTGGGGTTCCGTAGCTCGTGGATAAATCCTTCTTATTTTTTCTTTCAGGTAATCAACTTCCCATCCCTCGTTAAAGGAGATGAAATTACGGTCTTCAATACACAACTTTCTATTGTCATAAGAGGACCAGTCATCGTTCATCATTCTATCTACTGACACATCATGTGATTTTGGTTTACTCAAAGATGAGACGAAAAGCTTTTTTAGTCAACCCGTGAAAACACCCTATTTACAATAGAAAGTCTATTCGCACACTAACCCAAAAATCATTGGGTGGTCGCCTTTCCCGTCCCCGCAGGGTCTTCCAACGGGGACCCTGCGATGCAGATTAATAAATTTCGCAACTCTTATAATTGCCTATTTCCTTGCTCAACTCAAAAGGATAACCCTGTCCACCTTTATCTGCTGTAAAAAATACCGGTCATGCGAGACCACTATCAACGTACCATCATATTCATTAATGGCATTCGTTAAAACCATAATATTCTGCAGGTCGAGGTTATTGGTTGGCTCGTCCAATAAAATAACATCCGGGGCCTGGTTACCGATAGCCAGCATGCACAGCATTAACCGCATCTTTTCGCCGCCGCTGAGTACATGGCAAGGCTTGTCCCAATCTTCAGGGCTGAACAAAAAACGGTTGAGGCGGATCTTTATGTCATGCTCCTGCAGCGCACCCGAATTATAGTCCTGCGCCTGCTGGTACACGGTTAGCTTACCATTTATCAGCGAATAGTCCTGGTCAATATAAATAGCGTTAAGATCTGCCCTGATAATGGTTCCCCCGGTAGGTTGCAGCTTTCCGTTGATCAAATTGATAAGCGTGGTTTTGCCCGATCCGTTTGCCCCCTGCACAGCAAGGCGCTCACCGCTGGCGATCTGGAAGCTCAGCGGTTGTTTCCACAGCAATTGGTCATGATAAGCAAATTGAACATCTTTAAAGGTAACAAGTACCTTGCCCTTGTGTAATACGGAATGATCCATATCTATCTTCATTTTGTCCATTCCGGGAAGACCTGCACGCAACTGCGACAACTCCTGCTTCAGCGCACCAACCCGCTCTGCATGAACGCCTTTCAGTTTGGAACCCGTTTTCTCAGCCCTGTCTTTAAAGGTATTCATCATTATAGTAGGCAGTCCCGCCTTTTCTTGCTTCTTTTTGCCGCGGGCGTCAAGTTTTTGCTGCCGCTCAAGAGTATTCCGCTCTGTTTCTCTTGCTTTGCGCAGCGCCTTCTCTTTATTTTGGAGGGTTTGGTGCAATACCTCATTTGCCATCTGCTTTTGCTCTGCGTAAAAATCATAGTTGCCGCCATAGGTGATAATATTCTTTTCACTGAGCTCGCACATAACAGGCATCAGGTTCAGCAGTTCCCGGTCATGACTGACAACAACAAGCGTATGGTTAGTATTCCGGATATAGTCGTACAAAAGCAGGCGGCTTTCCGCATCAAGATGATTGCTGGGTTCGTCGAGCAGTACGATCTCCGGCTGGTGAATACGGATGCCGGCCAGTAAAACCCTGGTTTTTTGCCCGCCGCTGAGGGCGCTCATCTGGTTGGACAAGTTTATATCGCCCAGTTTCCAATGGTCAAAGGCTTCCCTGCAGCGGTCTTCGATAGTCCAGTCGTCATCAAGGGCATGAAAGGCTTCCTCACTGGCCTGGCCTGCCAGAATTTTATTCAGGGCATTGATCTTTTCGCTAACCAGCAAGGCTTCAGCTACGGTGCAGTTGGTGTACTGGCTGGTTACCTGCGGCATATAGTACGGCCTGGAAGTAGCTTTAATAGTTCCGCCTGAGGCTGTCAAAATACCAGCCATAAGCTTTAACAAAGTCGATTTACCGGTACCATTGTTACCGATCAGGGCAATTTTTTGATGTGGATTAACGATAAAATTGATACCGGAAAACAATATTTCACGGTCGGGGTGTATATAGGTTACATCCTTAAGGATCAGCATAGTTCATTCTTTTAGTGTGAATAATTGACAGCGGTTACATTGCCGCTGTTATTTTATTTTTTCCTGAAAGAATGGCTGATCACATATAATGTATTTTGGGGTTACTGATGCAAAGGTAATAAAAATTGGCTCTTTTCCCCAGGCAAATCTACGCTCGCCAAAACCCGTATATCGCCCGCCAAAAACCCGTATTTATCGCGGAAACGCATTTTAGCAGAGCTTGTTAATCTTTTAAACAGAATTTATAAACCCTTTAAATTTTAACATTATGCCAAGTTCAAAAGAAAAGCAAGATGAAAAAGGCCATAGCGGCCACAGCGGAAATCAGGGACACTCAGGGAATGCTTCTCATGGCAATACCGGGAACCGGTCACACGAAGAAAACCGCGGCGGATCAAGATCAGAGAGCCATTCCGGCGGCCATAGCGGATCACGGTCAGAATCAGGCAGCCATTCAGGTAACCGTGGGGAATCTAAAAGCCAGGGCGATACCTCACAACGCGGATTTGCATCAATGGATGAAAACAAACAGCGTGAAATAGCCAGCAAGGGCGGAAAAGCCGCTCATGAATCAGGCCATGCGCATGAGTTTAATTCAGAAGAGGCCCGCGAGGCAGGCCGCAAAGGCGGAGAAGCCGTAAGCCGCGACAAGGAACACATGTCTGAAATAGGCCGTAAAGGCGGCGAACATTGATTCGCATAGAGAGGAATTAAAACAAGCGGGCCTGCCTGTGGTTATTGGTTTACACAGGCAGGTCTGCTTGTTTTTAAGGTCTGTTAATTATGGTAGATGCAAACGCCAATGAGTTTTACCGGCAAACACTTAAGTTACTATCAGAAACGGGAGTCGACTTCCTATTGGGCGGCGGATTTGCGGTAACCCATTATACCGGTTTGCAGCGCGAAACCAAGGATATGGATATCTTTCTGCGCGTGGCAGATTGCCCGAAGGTATTGAAATATTTTGCAGATAAGGGCGTCGAGACTGAATTTACCGATGTACGATGGCTTGCTAAGATCAAGAAGGATAAGTACTATACCGACCTGATCTTCGATAGCGTACATGGTATTTGTTCTGTCGATGATTTTTGGTTCGAACATTCAACTCCCGGACAATTATTTGATATCAAGGTTAATATGGTGCCTCCCGAGGAGCTCATCTGGTGTAAAAGCTATGTATGGAACCGCGAACGCTTTGACGGCGCAGACATCAATCACGTCATCTTAAAACAAGGAAAAAATTTAGACTGGAAGCGGCTGCTTTTAAGGATAGACCAGCACTGGAATATCCTGTTAGCCGAGCTGCTCATGTTCCAGTTTGTTTATCCTTCCGAATTCCAGGAGATCATTCCACGCTGGCTTTTTGACGAGTTGATCAGCAGGGCCCAGGACCAATGGATACTGCCCAGCCCGGTTGAACGGGTTTGCCGCGGGCCGATCATTGACAGCACGCAGTACCACACCGATATCAGGGAATGGCATTACCTATGTTATACTATAAAAACCGTTTAAATGGCATCAACTGAGCAACAACCAAAAATGAGAATAGCAGCAGTTGGCGACCTGCATACCCGGCAGGGCGACAAAGGCCGCTGGACAGAATTATTCAGCCATGCATCTGGCGAGGCTGATGTATTGCTTATTTGCGGCGACCTGACCGATACCGGCGATGAAGCAGAAGCGGAAACGCTGGCGACAGAATTAAAAGCATGTAAAGTTCCGGTGCTGGCTGTATTGGGCAACCATGATCACGAAAAATCAAGGCAAAAACTGATCAGGCAGATCATGCAGCAGGCTGATGTTTGCATCCTCGACGGCGAATCAATCATTATTAAAGACATAGGATTTGCCGGGGTCAAGGGTTTTGGCGGCGGTTTTGATAACCACATGCTTTCCATGTTCGGTGAATCGGCGATGAAGGCCTTTGTACAGGAAGCCGTGAACGAGGCATTGGCGCTTGATAGGGCAATTTCTCAGCTTAGTCAGCAAAATGCGGATATGAAGATAGTAGCCATGATGCACTACTCGCCTATTCAGTCAACCATTGTAGGCGAGCCGGAGGTTATTTTTCCATTTCTGGGTTCGTCCCGCCTGGCAGAACCTTTCAGCAAAAGAAAAGTAGCCGTTGCTTTCCATGGTCATGCGCACGTGGGTACACTCGAGGGCCAAACCGCCGAAGGGGTTAAGGTATATAATGTGGCCTTACCTGTACTACAGAAAAATGGCATACAAACCGGTTATTTTATTTACGATCTGTAATACCATGCCCATCATGCAAAACTTCGGTGGACAGCAGAGTACTGTAAACAATACATTGGGAGGGTTTATACCGCAAGGTTTTCGCTTAGAAAATACTGCGGAACAGTAATTGTATACTTTTTAATCGAAAATCATTTTTTTAAATTAAAACTTAAACATCTATGCCTACTAAAAAAACATCTGGCAATTCGGCTGCGGGCAGCCGTAGTGCCGAAGCAGAAAGTGCACTTAAAGAATTATTACTCGATGAAATGAAAGACATTTACTGGGCCGAG
>JBQCEA010000688.1:0-9971 GCA_051960695.1 Mucilaginibacter sp.
AATAATAAGGGATGAACGCCTGCTGCATCTACTGCATTTACTGCTTTTAGTCCCGGTATCTCTTTACCTAAAGCCGAGCCTGCTATTTCATGTATCAACGCGCCGAAACTGGTATCCTCCTGCGGCGGCCGTCCCACTACCGTAAACGACCATATCGCATCCTTACGGTGATACACATTATGCACTTTCATTAATGGGAACGGATGTTTAAGACTGTAATAACCAAAATGGTCGCCAAAGGGGCCCTCTGGTTTATTATCACGCGGCATAACCGTCCCGGTAATCACAAAATCGGCATCAGCAGAAATGCAGAAACCTTCATCATCATAAAAATAGCGGAAGCGGCGTTTACCCAACGCCCCGGCAAAAGTCATTTCAGATAGTCCTTCGGGCAATGGCATTACCGCAGCTACCGGATGGGCCGGTGGGCCACCGATGAATATGCTCACCTTCAATGGTTGCCTTTTGGCATTGGCTTTAGTTTGATGCACACCGATGCCGCGATGTATCTGGTAATGCAGACCGATCTCTTTATTTTGTACATAATCATTTCCTGCCAATTGAATACGGTACATACCCAGGTTGGCATTCATAATGCCGGGTTTGCCAATATCTTCAGTATAAACCTGCGGCATGGTAATAAACGGGCCGCCATCCAAAGGCCAGTTTACGATCTGCGGCAGATCGCTGATCTTCGCTTTACCAAAACTTATTGGTGCATTGCCGCTTACTTTCTTGGGCAGGGCAGATAAGGCTGTCATGCCGACATGCGCATACTGAAACGGGTGCTTAAAGGCCTTCACCGGGTCGTTTTTAAGCTCGATCAGCGTTTTAACCTGTTCCAATGAATCGCGGAAGATGAATTTCGACCGCTCAAGCGTACCGAAAAGATTCGACAATGCGGGGAATTTACTTCCCTTAACATTTTCAAATAAAATAGCCGGTCCCTGATGTTCAAAAACGCGCAAATGGATAGCCGCCATTTGTAAATAAGGGTCAACCTCTTCTTTAATACGTATCAGGTGGCCGTTTTTTTCAAGATCGGCAATACAGGCTTGTAAGCTTGGGTAACCCATTGGCAGCAGATTTATGCCAAAGGTAATTAAATACGCGAAATGTTATTTCTGATGTTCGGCCAGTTCATGTTCAAGCCACTACAAGTTCGAATATCAACAATAACATTGTTATGATGTAATTGACAACAGCGTTGTTTGGGTGATCATCAGAGATTATTTAACCCCATTAAAACAACAGATACTCAAAAATATCGAAAATGAGTAATTAAGCAATATCTATGCTCTTATCCAGGTAAACATCCTGTACCGCATTTAATAATGCTACGCCTTCTTTAAATGGTCTTTGGAATGACCTTCGGCCCACGATCAACCCCATACCGCCTGCCCTTTTGTTGATCACCGCATGGCGTACAGTATCTGCCAGGTCATCCGCACCTTTTGATTCTCCGCCAGAATTGATCAATCCAATACGGCCCATATAACAGTTAGCTACCTGGTAGCGACAAAGATCGATAGGATGATCGGTCGTCAGTTCACTATACATTAGCGGGTCACTTTTTGAAAAATTAAGCTTTGTAAAGCCGCCGTTCACATCGGGCATTTTCTGTTTAACAATATCAGCCTGTATGGTAACCCCAATGTGGTTCGCCTGTCCTGTAATATCGGCTGAAGTTTCATAATTCACGCCATCCTTCTTAAAGGCGCTATTGCGCACATAACACCAAAGTACAGTAGCCATACCTAATTCATGTGCATAAGTGAATGCTTCAGCTACTTCGGTGATCTGCCTGTCCGACTCTTCAGAACCGAAGTAAATAGTAGCGCCTACAGCAGCCGCACCCAAATTCCAGGCATCCTCAACCGTACCAAACATGATCTGGTTATACTTGGTGGGATAGGTAAGCAACTCGTTGTGATTGATCTTTACCAGGAATGGTATCTTATGGGCATACTTTTTCGACATCATAGCCAAATTACCAAAAGTAGTTGCCACTGCATTGCAACCCGCCTCAATAGCCAGTTTAACAACGTTTTCCGGATCGAAATACATTGGGTTCCTGGCAAAGGATGCACCGGCAGTATGTTCAATACCCTGGTCTACAGGCAAAATGGAAAGATAACCCGTCCCTGCCGTCCTCCCGCAATTATACATAGCCTGCAAATTGCGCAACACCTGGGCATTACGGTTACTTAATGCAAAAACCTTGTCAATAAAATCCGGCGAGGGAATATGAAGACTATCTTTTGGGAAAGTGTTGCATTTGTGGGTTAGCAGGTCTTCGGCCTCGTCGCCCAATAATTTGGTAATGTTTTCGGATGCCATAGGTGAAAAAGATTTAAAACATTTGAATTTATAACAGCATTGTATAGGTATTGTTGCATTAAGTTAAAACGTTTGTTATCAATTTATCCGCGATAAAATTTTGAAAAGTTTATTACTACCTTTATCGCTCTCGGTAATTCTGTCTTGCCTATGTCGGTAATTGTATTTACTGTCATTTTACTTATTGGCGCCTATTTTGCAGGCTTGCTTGGTTCGTTAACGGGTTTAGGCGGCGGCTTTGTTATCATTCCTCTTCTCACTCTTTTCTTACATGTCGACATCCATTATGCCATCGGTGCATCGCTGGTGTCTGTTATTGCAACATCATCAGGTTCGGCAGCCGCTTATGTAAAAGAGGGCATAACCAATATCCGGATAGGCATGTTCCTGGAAATAGCCACTACCATAGGAGCCTTTACCGGCGCCATACTGGCCATGTATATCCCTGTGCAATTTATTGCTATATTATTTGGGGCGATACTGATCTTTTCAGCTATCATGTCGTTACGGAATAAAGCCGAGCACATTGTGCAGCATCAAACAGCCATAACCAAACGGCTAAAGCTTGGCGGCAGCTATCCAATGAACGGAGAAATGGTTGAGTACGGGGTAAGTCATGTTACAGGCGGATTCTTTATGATGATCTTTGCGGGCCTTATTTCCGGCTTGTTGGGGATAGGTTCCGGCGCGCTAAAGGTGATCGCTATGGACGGCATTATGCGTATTCCGTTTAAAGTATCTACAACCACCAGTAATTTCATGATCGGCGTTACTGCTGCCGCAAGTGCCGTGGTATATCTCCAGCGCGGTTACATCCACCCCGGCATTGCTATGCCGGTTGTTATTGGCGTTTTAATAGGCGCCATGAGTGGTTCAAAAATATTGGTACATACACATTCTTCAGGCTGGCTCCGGTGGCTTTTCGCTATAGTTATTACCATTGTCGCTATTCAAATGATCTATAATGGAGCAACAGGGAAAATATAGCACTGCTAATCCTATACAATCAGACAACCTGAAAAAAAAATTCAGGGACACCGATATGCAGATAGCTATTGGATGGATACTCCGGATAGGCGTTATTGTTTCAATGGTCGTGGTATCTATAGGCGGCGTGCTGTTTATCTACCGCCACGGGCATAGCGTACCAAACTATCATACGTTTACTAAGATCCCTGACTTTATAAGCGAACCAAGAGGCATTTTATTAGGCGTATTAAATTTCAAGGGGCAAGCCATTATCCAGTTGGGCATTATACTGCTCGTTGCTACACCGGTATTGCGGGTCATTTTTGCGGCTATTGGCTTCCTGATAGAGAAAGATTATTTGTATGTACTGATCTCGGTTATGGTACTGTTGATCATTACCATAAGTATGATCAGTGGGCACGCCGGTTAACCAACTTAATTCTCATTACTGCTGCCACCTAGCCGTTTTTCTTCGTTGCTGGTATTACTATTTGCTTTGGGCGACGAAGTCCCAAAATGATACGTGAACGTAGCCATAATGAATCTTGAACCAAGTTTCTCTTTTTGAGTAATATCCAGGTTAGCATAACTGGTATGGAAGTAGTTATAATAACTATTAAAAATGTCTGTTGCTGCCAATTTTATACTCCCCTTATTTTTCAATACCGAATAGCTCAATCCCGCATTCATGTAATACAATGTGCGGTAATTGCTAATTGCATAATACGCTGCTGACTCGTAAGAATTATACCATTGTGCAGTAAGCCTGTGCGTTATCTTAAATTCCTGGTTCAGATAAATATTTACACCATTGGTACTTTTTGCTTTAACTGTGTCTAATTTGTAAGCATACCTTTCATGAAAAAAGGTAATATCGGTATTGGCGTTCCACCAGGGGGTTATATCAACCGGCAAATTTAATTCCAGCAAATACTGATAACGTGTTCCGAGATTAGCCTTAGTTGTGGTGTATATTTTAGTAATATCATCCTGTTCAAAAATGGTATTGAAAAAATCATTAGTAACCACAAAACTTGCACTCACCTTGTATTTATCTTTAAACATGTCCGAAACCTGGTAAGTATTAACATACTCCGGTTTTAGAAAAGGATTACCTGTACTATAATAAAACTGATCTACGTAACCCACAAATGGATTAAGGTCCTGGTAATTGGGTCTGGTAATAGTACGTGTATAAAATGCGGTGAGTAAGTTATTCTTGTCCAGTTCCTGGCGTACCTGGATATTAGGGAAGAGGTTATTATAAGTAGTGTCCACTTCCCTATTCGGGTTGATCGAGTAAGCCTTTGACGAAGTTTGCTCATCACGCAGGTTTACTGATACAGTAGTTTTATTAAACTTGGTTTCAAACCCTGCATAAGCTGCATTAATCCGTTCGTTATATATGAAATGGTCTGTAAGATCGGGGATGGGTTGATATTGGTCATTTATCCGTTGATTAAAATCTATCCTGTTATCACTGTTTACCCTACTGCTTTTTACGCCTAAACTAAAATGTGATGCTTTAGACAATTCCTGGTTGAAATCAATATTGGCCGATTTGATGGTAATATGTGACGGGGAATTATCCTGATAAAACAGTGTGCTATCCATCTGTCCGGCCGCATTAAAATAATCGTTCTGCAATAACTCGTTCGAAGACCGGTTGTAATCAGAATAATCGGCATCTGCTGATAAAACACTGTGACCTGCCTTATCCAAATTACCCTTGTAATTCAGATCATAAGTAAAGTTTTTAATATTCCTGTTTATATCTGAACTGGTATTAATGCTCGAATCTCTTGTGCCATTTGCAGATATATCTGTAACGTTCTTTTTATTAAAATTTATATCATTGAAGAACCCGCTGACCAGAAAGCCGATCTGCTGACCTTTGGCAATATCATAATCAGCACCGACATTAAAATTGTTGTTTATGTTTTTAATATCAGCATTATAATTCAAGTCGAAATTATACAGCTGTCCGGCTGTGTTGATATAACGATTGTTGGATATGGTATGCGGTGTTTTATTATCCTGGAAACCATAACTTGCATAAAGGTTTAGTTTTTCGGTACGTAAAGTATAGATAACTCCGGTGTTAAATTTATAATCCTGTCCATAAGCAGCCGACTGTGTTATACCGAAGTTGGAACCAAGATTTACATTCTTTTTAAGGATGATGTTTATCATACCGCCACTACCCGATGCCCCGTATTTTGAACCGGCGTTATCGATCAGCTCAATCCTGCTGATGCTGCTGCTTTGGTAGTTCTTTAAAAAGGTTGCAAGTTCATCCCCTGTAAACAATACGGGCTTCCCATCGATAGCGATCAATGCTTTTTGGCCGCCTTTGTACAATATCTGGTCATCTAATACTTTTACACCAGGTGACGTAGTTAAAACATCATATAATGAAGTTCCCGCTGCCATTATATTTCTGTCCACATTCAGTACAGTTTTATCCGGATGCACCTCTACAAAGTCCTTCCGTCCTGCAATGGTGATGGCTTCCAGTTGCCTGTTCTGAGGTAAAAGAATAATACTACCGGCATCGGTATCCTTATTTTGAATAACCTGGTAAGGACCGGCGTATTGTTTGGCATAACCCAACTTAGTGATAAACAGCAGATAGCTGCCGCGATAATGGCCGGTGAAATCAAATACACCATCTTTACCGGCGATGGTTGATTGTACTACTGAAGAATCTTTAGATCTTAATAAAACCACTGTTGCGGCATCAGCGGCAGTAGAATTGCTGATGAGTATTTTCCCGTGGATCGTAGAATACCCCGTTTGAGCAAACCCCGCATTATAAGCAAGCGAAAACAATACGGCAAATAACGATCCGGCAAAAATTTTCATTAACAGGGGGCGTAGAGGTTTAGTCTATAATGTTATTATTAATTGTTAAATCATACAATCCGGCACCAATATAACAACTTCATCCTCAATAAATAAAATTTAATATATTGAAATTAACGGTTAATTAATAATTCGTAATACCATGATCGATTTATTAACCAAAGGATATATGCGGTAAGTATTCATTAACAAATTAATTATTTAGTTAACCATTCTTTTTGAGGTTTTTACTCATGAAACTTAAACGGAACGACCGGAATAATTAACATTATTCGAGGGGAGATACTATATTTGTTTCCCCGACGATTTGAAAATGAGAAAACTATTTTTTTTGTTATTCGCTTTACCCCTGGCAATTACGGCAAATGCACAAACAGAACCTGCTAACTATAATGTGGCAGTAAACAAGTTTAAGACACTATATAATGAGAATCACCCCGACAGTATTTACAAAATGTTTGGGCCCCAGATGACCAGCGCCTTGTCTTATGACCAGTTCAAGGCTACAACTGCTCAGTTAAAATCACAGCTTGGCAATATAACACAAACAACCTTTGAAAAGTACAATGCGCCTATTGCCGTTTATAAAGCCACATTTCAAAATGCTGCATTATCTTTAAGCATTTCCCTGGATAAAACCAACCTGATCAACGGATTGCTATTCCGGCCTTTGGAGTCCGCCAAACCGGCAGTTTCAACCTCGGTTGATCCTTCACTGACCGAAACGCCATTAGTATTAAAAACCCTTTCGGGTTCAATACACGGCACATTGACTATGCCTAAAAATGCATCTGGTAAAATACCGGTTGTGCTCATTATTGCCGGCTCAGGACCGACTGACCGTAATGGAAACAGCCCCGGCCTTGACCTGAGAACAAATGCTTATAGAGAACTTGCTGAAGGGCTTGGCAAAAACGGTATTGCTTCGGTGAGATATGATAAAAGAATGATCGGTGAGAGTGAAACCCAAAACAAGGAAGCCGATCTGCGTTTTGACGATTATGTTGATGATGCCGTGGGACTGATACAGATGCTTAATGGCGATGAACGCTTTTCGAAAGTGATCGTGCTTGGCCATAGCGAGGGTTCATTGGTGGGTATGCTTGCCTGCAAAGACGAACCTGTAAAAGCTTTTATTTCACTTGCAGGTGCCGGCCAGCAAGCTGATAAGGTCATGACAGAACAGCTGAAATCGAAGCCGCAATATATGCAGGATGAATTTAAGACCTTGCTTGACAGCCTAAAAAAGGGTAAAACCATTGACAACATTGATCCCCGCATGTATTCTATTGCAAGGCCAAGTATTCAGCGTTACCTGATGTCGTGGTTCAGAAATGATCCGGCAAAGGTGATCAAATCATTAAAGATTCCCATACTCATTATTCAAGGCAATACCGATCTGCAGGTTCCTGTAACCGATGCTGAACGGTTAAAAAAGGCTAAGTATGATGCCACTTTGATCGTAATTCCAAACATGAACCATGTGTTGAAAGATGCACCTGCTGATCGTGATCAAAACCTGGCAACCTATAACAAACCCGATCTGCCGCTTAAAGCAGAATTAGTGCCGGACATAGTGAAGTTTATTAATGGAGTAGACTGAAGTCTGAAGTCGTAAGTTCTGAGTCCTGAGCCGTAAGTTATTTGAGAACTTTTGACTTGTACTTTGGACTTAAGACTCAGAACTTACGACTTACCCCCACGCTCCCAGCAATCTCCTGATCACAATGATCTCGGCAATATGGTAGCTGTTATGGTCGGCTATTTGGAGCGCTTCGCGCAGGATATTTTGCCCGTCGCCATGTGGAATATTCTGATAAATATCCTCGCTTTTTAACAGGCTGATAAATTCGTCCCGGTCATCATCTATTTGTTTTACTGACCTGTTCCATGCCTCGTCATCAGCCGGTGCTGTTTCTTTTACCCAATATTCATCGGGCCACTTCGGTGATCTGTGCTTTTCATGCTTGCTGAACTCCAGCATATCCCACTGTGCAATTCGGATATGCTCAACCAGTTGCCATATACTATAAGGCAGCTTATCCGGTTTAACACCACGCAATTCTTTTGGAAGACCTTTTAAGGCATCATCAAGACTGGCATGGGCGCTGCCTCCTTCCAATAGTTTTATCAATTCATTTATCAATATCTTATGCTGATCGCTCATAGTATCTCAACTTTAAGTGTAAATACAAATTATCCCCATGGAAGTTAGCTTGCATATTGAATTTTTTGAACTCTTCAGGCAAGCTTTCAAAGTAGTATTTAGGTGACACCTGTTTATTTTGATATAAATGTTTTAAGTTTATCCTGCCAAGTAAGAATATTCACCGTGATAAAAAAGATATTGATATTATTTCTGATCGCTTCGGTTTTTGCAGCTTGTAAAAAAGATAGTACGATTGCACCTATGGGCAGTGTTGACGACGCCGCTTTTAATGAGTATGAAAAACATTTCCTGGATGAGTTCTGGAAACTAAACCCTGATTGGGCAACTACCGTTGGATACCACAAATACGACAGCATATTGCTGATACCCGATAAAAAGAACAGGGAAAAATTACTCAACTTCACTAAAGTGCAACTGGACTCGCTGGGAAAGTATAGTCCTGACAAGTTTCTTGAAACCAATAAAATGGATTATGCTATCATGCAAAACCAGATGAATTACATGCAATGGCGGATAGAACAGTTGAAAGCCTATGAATGGGACCCGTCTTTGTATAATGTGATCGGTACGTTTGCTTATATCCTGAATGAACATTATGCCCCGCTCAATAAAAGGCTGACCAGCTTCTACGAAAAAATGGCCTTTATCCCCGCCTATTATAAAGAAGCTGAAAAAGACCTGAAAAACCCTGTTGACGAGCTCAAAAACCTGGCTATTGATCAGCACCTGGGCGGGGTAAGCGTTTTTGAAGCGGATTTTGCCGATTCTCTGAAAAAATCAACCATACCTGAGGCCACTAAAAAACTAATGCTCGACCGGGCTAAATTATCTGCTGATGCAATAAAAGGCTATGCCGATTTTCTGAAGAATATGAAAAACGATCATCCTCGCAGCTTTAGATTGGGTAAACAGCTTTATGAAGATAAGTTTAAGTACGAGATGCAGGCGTCAGAGACAGCGCAGCAGATATATAATGCGGCTGTTGAACGCAAGAAATACATCCATCATGAGATGGCTAAACTGAGTATAAAGCTTTGGCCAACCTATTTCGGCAATGCAGCAATGCCTGCGGATACGCTTGATATGATAGCCAAAGTGATCGATACTTTATCTGCAAAGCACGTAAAGCCGGATGAATTTCAAAGCGCCATTGAGCAAGAACTGCCAAAGCTGACAGAATTTGTACGCTCTAAAAATTTGGTTACTCTTGACCCTTCCAAACCGCTTGTTGTACGTAAGGAACCGGGCTATATTGCTGGCGTGGCCGGTGCTTCCATGAGCTCGCCAGGGCCATATGACGTAGCGCAAAATTCATATTTCAACGTAGGCAGCCTGGTGGGATGGTCGCCGGAAAAAGCCGAAAGTTACCTGCGGGAGTATAACCAATATATGCTGCCAATTCTATGTATTCACGAGGCCATACCGGGCCATTATGTGCAACTGGTATATGCCAATAAAGCGCCAAGTATGATCAAATCTATTTTCGGCAACAGCGCTATGATTGAAGGATGGGCAGTTTACAGTGAACAGATGATGCTCGAAAACGGCTTTGGTAACGATTCGCCAGAAATGTGGCTGATGTGGTACAAATGGAACCTGCGTTCGGTATGTAATACCATATTGGACT
>JBQCEA010000689.1:0-7012 GCA_051960695.1 Mucilaginibacter sp.
TGCATGGAATTACGATACTAATGGAGAGGAATTGCGCGAGTTCTGGAAGAAGGGTATCGAAAATATGGGCAATAAGGAAACGATTGTAACTGTTGGAATGCGCGGCGACGGCGATATGCCTATGACAGAAGGCAGCAACATTGCCCTGCTTGAAAAGATAGTTCATGATCAGCGGAAAATAATAGCTGATGTTACCGGCAAAGACACTGCACAAACGCCGCAAATGTGGGCGCTGTATAAAGAGGTGCAGGACTATTATGATAAAGGTATGCGTGTGCCTGATGATGTTACCTTATTATTATGCGACGATAATTGGGGTAACATCCGCAAACTGCCAAAATTGAATGAACCAAAACGAAAAGGGGGCTATGGTATTTATTATCATTTTGATTATGTGGGCGCTCCCCGTAATTATAAATGGTTGAATACAAATACTATATCTAAAACTTGGGAACAAATGCACCTGGCTTACGAATACAATGCCCGCCAGGTTTGGATCGTCAACGTCGGCGATTTGAAGCCCATGGAGTATCCAATCAGCTTCTTTTTGGATTATGCCTGGAACCCTAAACGATGGCCGGCAGATAAATTACATAGTTACAGTGAGCAATGGGCTGTGCAGCAGTTCGGTGCCGCGCATGCAAAAGAGATCGCAAATATTCTTGCCCGCTATACCCGTTACAACAGCCGCCGCAAACCCGAGTTGCTAAATGAAAATACCTACAGCCTCACCAATTACAACGAATTTGCGAGCATGGTAGCGGAATATAATCAACTGCGCGATGAGGCTCAAAAGCTGTATGACAAAATGCCGGAAAAATCAAAAGACGCATTTTATGAGTTAGTACTGCACCCGGTACTGGCATGCTCAAATCTGAATGAACTTTATTTTGAAACGGCCAAAAATCATTATTACACTAAATATGGTAATGTAAAGGCAGCAAATGAAGCAGCCGCAAAGGTCAAAGCACTGTACCAGAATGATAAAGACATCTCAAATTACTACAATAAGCAGTTGGCAGGCGGAAAGTGGGACCACATGATGGACCAAACCCATATCGGTTATACTTACTGGCAGGAGCCAAGGGTGAATAAAATGCCGGAGGTGATTGAATTAAACCCTGATAGTGTAAAAAATACCAATTCTGCTTTCGCAAATGTAGAGTTTAAACCTGTTCCGGAAATGAATATGTCAACCGGAAGCGGCGCATTTATAGAAAAAGAGGGTTTTGTTTCTATAGAAGCACCGCATTTTTCAAAAGCCGTTTCTTTAAACGACATTGGCTGGAAAGTAATCCCTAATTATGGGAATACGCTTGGCGGTGTAATGCCGTCGCCAGTAACTGCTGCGCGTATAAAACCTTCGGGTGGCATGCCGCATTTGGAATTTCAGATCAGTTTAAAAGATACAGGCAATGTTTCGGTAGTCACATGCGTTTCGCCAACACTGGATTTCAGGAATAAGGATGGTTTATTCTTTGCAATTTCTATTGATAATGAAACACCTCAGTTGGTTAATATTGCTACCAAAGTTGATAGCAAGGAATGGGCTGAGGCAGTGAGTGATAATATCCGTAAACTGGTCACCAGGCACCATATTTCAAAGCCGGGGATCCATGTTTTGAAATATTGGATGGTTGATCCGGCCGTAGTGGTGCAAAAGATTATGATTGATGCTGGGGGATTGAAGCCAAGTTATTTAGGCCCGCCCGAGTCGCCACGCAGATAGTAAATCGGATCGTTATGTCAACTAAGGAACCAGCTTTTATAGGTCGTCAGAATTGATCGTAATTGGTACAGGCTGGGTAGACGCCCGAATGATCAATTTCGGTTTAATACTGACGACTTTCGGAATGGTTTCTGCATCGGTGTTTTCCAGTTCCTGAAAGTATAGGTTCGCTACGGTTTTACCCATGTACATACTAAACTGATCTATCGTGGTTATGGATGGGCTGATCAATTCGGTGAAATCCTCATTTGAATAGCCGCAGATCCCCAATTCGGAAGGAACTTTAATGTGCATCGTATTAGCAACTTCCAATACACCCAGTGCTGAAAAGTCTGATGTAGAGGCGAAGATAGCATCCGGTGGATTGGGTAATGAAAGCAATTGCCTGGTGGCTTTTGCGCCAAGTTCTTTAGTCCAGGCGTTTTCAATCACCAATTCTTTGACAACCGGCATGTTGTGTTTGGCTAATGCCTGAAGGTAGCCATTTTTTCGCTGACGGAAAATATCAAGATTTTGCGGGCCTTCCAGCAAAGCAATACGTTTGTACCCTTGACCGATCATATGGCTTACCGCCTCAAAAGAGGCTTGCTCATTATCATTAATTACTTTTAATGTTTCAATCTCATCTGCGACCCGGTCAAATTGGATCAGGTGTATATCATGATCCATAATATTCTGCAGGTGTTTGAAGTTTTTAGTTTCCACTGATATCGAAATTACAATGCAATCCACATGCTGATTGATAAGCGTGTTGGCGCACTGAACCTCTTTTTCGTATGATTCATTGGTCTGGCAGATAATAAGATTATACCCTTGTTTATAAGTGGCATCTTCAATACCTGCAATTACGTTGGCAAAAAAGTTCTGATTAATCCGGGGAACAATTACGCCGATGGTTTTAGTGTGCCCCCGCCGAAGATTAGAAGCTAGAATGTTACGCTTATAATGCATTTCTTCAGCAGTTTTTAGGATAAGCTTTTTGGTAGCTTCATTTACGTATCTGCTATTGTTTAATGCGCGGGAAACAGATGAAGGAGTGACATTTAGCTTCTTCGCAATGTCATAAATTGTAACCCTTTTTTTTTGTTTCATGAATTTGATAGAGAATTGTAAAAAAATGGCAATCGATTGCAGTTTAGAAAATTAATTTCAAACTTTCTGCGATACACCAAATATAAATCTATTCTGCAATTTTTGCTATGCTGGGCATTAATATCGGATATCATCAGCAAAATGTTACAGTGCAGGCATTGAAAAATCAGGAATCGATTTCAGTTGTGCAGATTCCTGCTTCTAATCTTTAATTAAATCGATTAACGTTAGTTTGATAGAAAGTCGCCGAATACATACATATCAGGTTGCTTCTAATATCAGCCAATATTGGCATCGGAGGCTATTCAAGTACATTCAATTTAATTATCCCTGAACGCCGATACCGACGGATGAAAACATTCGTATCGCCTCAATGGTTATCAGGTTCATAAGTACCTATTTTCGAGCGACTATGGACATTTAACTAAACAGCAAATGAGTAATGCATGGGAATACCACCCTGGTATTATGGAAGCCTTTATCTCCAGTGGAAAAGATCTGATCGGAATAATCAATAGCAAAGGTGAATATACATATGTAGGCCCGTCTGTGACGAAAGCGCTTGGTGTAGATCCTGCATATTTTATCGGTAAGTCATTTGCCGAGTTTGTACATCCGGACGATCTGCCGAAACTCATGGGATACTTTCATGCCATCCTTCAAGGTGCGAAAGAACTTCAGATACCCCTTTTCCGCTTTCAAAAAAATACAGGTGATTGGATATGGGTGGAAACTTATGCTAATAACTATTTGGATGATCCCCTGATAGCCGGGGTTATTGTTAACTCAAGAGATATTACCGATAAAGTAAATGACGAGTTGGTTAAGGGGCGGTATCTTGATGAACTGAGATCGGCTAATGAGCGCTACAGCCTCGTTATGCAAGCAACCAATGATATTATCTGGGAATCTGATCTTACTGTATACAGCAAAAAGTATACACCGTCAAGAACATTTTTTAAGCAATCCGAAGTATTAAATGGTGCGTTGTATAACGGATGGGAAACGTATCTCCATCCGGAAGATAAAAAGAGAGTTATTAAGAACTTAAAAGCAGCAATTCTCAGCCCCGATCGTAACTACTGGAAAGATGAATACCGGTTTTTAAATCCTGAGGGAGACATTACTTATATTATAGACCAGGCTTATATTGTTAGAAATGAAGAAAGGAAGGCTATACGTATGGTTGGTGCAATGCATAACAATACTCCAGTTAAGGAAAGGGAGAGCAAGATAATATGCCAAAACCGTCAGCTGAGAGAAATTGCTGACATCAATTCCCATGAGATCAGGAGACCCGTAGCAAATATCTTGGGATTGATCAGTATACTTGATAAACATAAAATACACCCGGAAAATAAACTCATCATCGATTATTTGTTCCAGTCGACGCAGGAGCTTGATGACATTATAAAAAAGATCAGCCAAAAGACTGCAGAAAGTTAAGTGCGTCCATACTTCAAAGGTTAAACTTTGGGGTTCAAAGCAGCAAGGTTAACGTTATTCCCGGATTTGTCTTAGGTTAGTCTGGATTTGCAATTTGAAATCTGTTCTCTTACAACATAAACTACAATTCCTTCCTATCTTGGTCGAGATTATAAATCCCGACCAACGGGGCACTGCAACACCCTTTAACGCAATCAGTTGTCCGCCGACCGGTCACAATAAAATTTTGATGACAGATGAGTTGATTGTCTGCAGACTATTGTAACTTTGATAATAACGCTATTAATAAGCCAAAACAATCCGCCATGTTCAAGAAATATTATTCCCTTGCTTTTTTAACTCTCAGTTTTTCATTTCTGGCAATCCAGCCCGGTTTTGCCCAATCGAGGATGTTGGTAAAAGGAGATGCAGCGCCCGTATTTACTGCACAGGCCAGCCTCGCCGGCAGTGAATTTGATTTTTCATTAAAAAAAGCTCTAGCTAAAGGTCCTGTAGTGGTCTATTTCTATCCTTCTGCCTATACCGGCGGCTGTGATATAGAAGCACACACCTTTGCCGAACTTAAGGATAAATTTACAGCGGCGGGAGCTACCATTATCGGCGTATCGGCAGACGATATTCAACGGTTGAATGCATTTTCTTCCGATCCGAATTACTGTGCAGGCAAGTTCCCTGTTGCGTCAGATCCCAGTGGCAATATCGCAGCAACGTATGGCCTGACAATGGCACCTGGAAAGCTCGGTATTAAAGATGTACGTGGCCTGGCGCTTACACATGGTTTCATCCCGCGGACCACTTTTGTCATCGATAAAGAGGGTAAAATTGTAGCGGTATTTTCATCAGAAACCGATCATATTTCACCTGCCGACCACGTTGAAAAAGCGCTGGCAATTGTAAAGGGGTTATAGTAGCGGTTTATTACGTAATCACTCAAATCTGAAATAAAGTCTTGCACCTTATAAAACACAAAAGCTCTTCAGTATTAACTGAAGGGCTTTCTTTTCGATCAATTTAATGATCAAAATACATTATCGACAGTATTGAGCAGCCAGCCACCGAAACGTGTGCCGTTAGGCTGCATCATAGGTGCAGCCATTGTATTGCCCGACATTTTGAGGATGCCTATGCCCCATGGACTTTTTACAAAGATATCGGCCTGCGTTCCGCCGCTGAATTTACCTGGTGTCCCAAAGCGGTTATCAACTGTATTAAGCAGCCATCCGCCAAAACGGGTGCCGTTAGGCTGCATCATAGGTGCCGACATAGTAGTGCCTGCCATCTTCAGGATGCCTATACCCCAGGCGCTTGTTACCAATATTTCGGCTTTTCCGTCAGCATCATAATCAGCTGTTGGGCCAAACTCGTCGTCAGCTGTTGCCAATAACCAGCCACCGAAACGAGTGCCATTGGGCTGCATCATAGGTGCCGACATAGTAGGGCCTGCCATTTTGAGTATGCCTACGCCCCATGGGCTCAATATAAACAGTTCGGCACGACCATCGCCATCAAAATCAGCTGCCGGGCCGAAATTGTCATCGGCGGTGTTGAGCAGCCATCCGCCAAAGCGTGTGCCGTTTGGCTGCATCATTGGTGCCGACATCGTATTTCCTGCCATTTTGAGGATTCCCACGCCCCATGGGCTTGATATGAACAGTTCTGCATGCCCATCGCCATCAAAATCAGCTGCCGGGCCGAAATTGTTATCCGCTGTATTAAGCAGCCATCCGCCAAAGCGTGTGCCGTTAGGTTGCATCATAGGCGCCGACATTGTATTACCAGCCATTTTGAGGATACCCAGACCCCATGGGCTTGAGATCAATAATTCGGCATGACCGTCGCCATCAAAATCAGCAGCAGGGCCAAACTTATTATCGCCAGTGTTGAGCAGCCATCCGCCAAAGCGTGTACCATTAGGCTGCATCATAGGAGCTGTTAACGTGCCGCCGGATAATTTCAGTATACCTATTCCCCATGCGCTGCTTACCAGTATTTCCACATGGCCATCACCATCATAATCGGCTATTGGTCCAAATTGATTGTCGGCGGTTTCTAATAACCATTCGCCAAAACGAGTGCCGTTAGGGGCCATCATAATGGCATTCATGGTAGTCCCTGTTTGTTTAAGTATACCTACACCCCATGGGCTTGAAACCAGGATCTCGTCTATACCATCGCCATCAAAATCACCGGTTCTTTGTTGAAGTGTGGCGTCGCTGCGTAACAGTTCTGCCAGCAGGGCGTGGCCGTTAATGCTTCCCAAACCGGTACAGGCATCCCATCCGGCACCTGCCTTGTAACCAGGGGCCGGTGATACGGCGTTGCTTCCGTTGTCATTAATATCGCGGAAAACGGTTTGGCCCGGTGCTTTTGCCAGTTCGTAAAAGGTGGGGTTCAGGTAGCCGACCTGTCGTCCCATATAGCCGTTAATAACAGCAGTTAACCCGGCATATAATGGGGCAGTTTCACTGGTACCCCACCATCCGGGGGATGATGCCCCATTCAATACAATGGTATAGCCGTTGGCGTAACCTGCAATGTCTGGTATGCCGCGTCCCACGCGTTTGTTGGTGTTCACCGAAGCAGGAATATTTGCTTCGGATTGCCATATAGGCAGATTAAAACAATCGCTAATGCCGCCACCGGTGATGCCATTGTCGTTCCACGTTACTTCCTGGAATGAGCTACCCGATACATTGTTGCTGGATGTACCCCCGCAGGAGGTGATCCATGGGTCGGATGAAGGAT
>JBQCEA010000690.1:0-2560 GCA_051960695.1 Mucilaginibacter sp.
CTTAAATATGCATCTTCGTCAGCTAAATACTTCCTATGAACCGTCTTGCTAATTCTGCCTCGCCATACCTGCTACAGCACGCCAATAATCCCGTCGATTGGTACCCTTGGGGTACTGAGGCTTTGCAAAAAGCTAAGACCGAAAATAAACTGATACTTGTAAGCATCGGTTATTCGGCCTGCCACTGGTGCCATGTAATGGAACACGAAAGCTTTGAGGATGAAAAAGTGGCCGCTGTAATGAACGAATACTTTGTCTGCATCAAAGTTGATAGGGAAGAGCGCCCGGATGTTGACCAGATCTACATGAGCGCGGTGCAGCTAATGACCGGCAGGGGAGGATGGCCCTTAAATTGTATTTGTCTGCCCGACCAGCGGCCTATTTATGGCGGCACTTACTTCAGGAAAAATGATTGGGTAAGCTTGTTGTTCAACCTGGCTGATTTTTATAAAACCAAACCGGCTGAAGCTGAGGAATATGCAGTGAAACTAACCGAGGGCATCAGGCAATATGAAACTATCCAATTCGTTGATACAGAAGCCGAATATTTGAGGGGAGACCTGGAGTTAATCGTTAAAAACTGGCAACGCTATTTCGACAGGGTAGAAGGTGGTATGGGTTCGTCACCAAAATTTCCAATGCCAAACAACTGGCTCTTTTTGATGCGGTATGCATGGTTGATGCAGGGTGAAGACATAGCACAACAGGTAAAGCTTACGCTGCACAAAATGGCTTTTGGTGGCATATATGATCATGTTGGAGGAGGCTTTGCGCGGTATTCTGTAGATAACCGTTGGCATGTGCCACATTTTGAGAAGATGCTATATGATAATGCCCAGCTTTTAAGCCTGTACTCAGAGGCATCGGTATGGCAGCCTGATCCGCTTTACTCACAAATTGCGGACGAGATCATCACATTTGTGAAACGTGAATTGATCTCGCCTGAAGGCGGTTTCTATTCTGCCCTGGATGCAGATAGCGAAGGTGTAGAGGGTAAGTTTTACACATTTACTAAAGAAGAAATAGAGCAGATATTGGGCGAAGATGCTGAACTTTTCTGTATCTATTATAATGTTACGGAAGACGGCAACTGGGAGGAAGAGGAAACCAATGTGCTTTTCAGGAAAGATAATGATAAGCAATTAGCCGCGAAATTGGGCTTGAGTGAAGATGATCTCACAGCGAAGATAAAGGCAGCAAAGAACAAAGTATTAGATGCACGCAGTAAACGCATCCGGCCGGGACTGGATAATAAAATACTGGCGTCATGGAATGGCTTAATGCTGAAAGGTTTGTGTGACGCTTATCGGGCATTTGATAAATCAGAATACCTGGATCTGGCACTTCAAAACGCACAGTTTATTCTGGACAATCTGATCATAAGTGAAGGTAAATTATGCAGAATAGCCTCACCACAGCCATCTCCAAAGGATAGGGAACTAAAGGAAGATTTAGGTGAGGCCAATAAATTCGCTTTCCTGGATGATTATGCCAATGTAGTGGATGCCTTTATTGCTTTATATGAGGTTACTTTTGATGAAAAATGGTTGTATGAGGCCAAAAAACTTACTGATACAGCTGTAGAGCATTATTATGATGAAGCCAGCGGCGTGTTCTTTTATACAGCGGACGATGAGGAACAACTAATAGCACGTAAAGCAGAGCTCATGGACAACGTGATACCTGCATCAAACTCTGTAATGGCGCATAATCTTAAAAGGTTGGGGTTGTTGTTCGATAATGAAAATTACCAGGAAATTGCGGCACAGATGCTGCGTAACGTTGCCCATTTGGTACCTAAGTATGGTTCATCCTATTCAAATTGGGCCATATTGATACTGAATGAAGTTTTTGGAATATATGAAGTAGCTATAACAGGTAATGATGCAGAGCAATTCAGGTCGGAAATGGAAAAAACATACGTCCCCAATAAAATAATGTTGGGAGGTAAACAGGGAAGTTTACCTTTGCTGCAAGACAGATTTGCAGACGTAACCCGGATATTTATTTGTAAAGACAAAACCTGTAGCTTGCGGGTGTTAAATATCCCGGATGCATTAAAACAAATTAACAACTCATAACTTATACTTAAAACTTATATTAATGAAAATTGCACCCAAACACGTAGTATCCTTAACCTACGATCTTTATACCAAGCAGGAAGACGGCTCTGAAGGATTGGTAGAGAGCGCAACTGCAGAACAGCCGCTTACTTTTTTATATGGAGCGGGACAAATGCTGCCAAAGTTTGAAGAAAACCTGAGCGAACTTTCTTCTGGAGATAATTATGAATTTCGTCTGTCAGCTGAAGATGCTTATGGTAATTACGACCAGGAAGCTGTAGCAAGTTTACCTAAAGAAATGTTCAGCGGTACAGATATTCCAGAGATCGGAAGTGTATTGCCATTACAGGATAACCATGGCAACAGGTTTCAGGGGCAGGTTGTATCAATAGCCGAAGATGCAGTTGTTGTTGATCTTAATCATCCTATGGCTGGTCAGGAACTCCATTTTAAAGGCAATATCCTTAACGTTCGTGCTGCAACACCTGAAGAATTAT
>JBQCEA010000691.1:0-6569 GCA_051960695.1 Mucilaginibacter sp.
AATGCAGTGGAACACGATGTTATCCTTACCAATAAAATGGATCAGGCAGGTATTATCTTCTTCCTTCTCTTGTTTTTTCCAGTATAATTTCCAGTCTTTATCATGGTCGAGCGCCCATTGCTTGGTGGCAGATATGTAACCTATCGGTGCATCCATCCAAACATATAGTTTTTTGCCCTTGGCTTCCTCCAGCGGAACGTCAATACCCCAGTCCAGGTCGCGGGTCATCGAACGCGGCTGCAAACCCGATTTAAGCCATGATTTGCATTGGCCAAAAACATTCACTTTCCACTCCCCTTCTTTTCCGTCTATCCATTTCTCCAGCCACGGCTGATACTTGTCCAAAGGCAGGTACCAGTGTTTGGTAGGCTTTAAAACAGGCGGCTTTCCGCTCAGGGTCGAAATTGGATTAATAAGATCTGTCGGGTTTAAAGAAGTACCGCAATTTTCGCATTGATCGCCATAAGCATTCGGATAGTTACAGTTAGGGCAAGTACCGGTAATGTACCTGTCGGCCAGGAACTGCTGAAAATCCTCGTCAAAATATTGCTCGGAGTACTTTTCTACGAACTCGTCTTTTTCATACAGGTTCAGGAAGAACTCCTGCGACAGATCATGATGTATTGGTGAAGATGTACGGTGATAGATATCAAAAGATATCCCGAACTCCTCAAAACTCTCTTTTATCTGGTTATGATATTTATCTATAATTGCTTGCGGCGTAGTACCTTCTTTTTTAGCCTTGATAGTAATAGCCGCCCCGTGCTCGTCTGAACCGCAGATGTAAACTACATCCTTTTTTTTCAGCCTCAGGTAACGCACAAAAATATCAGCCGGCAAATATGCACCTGCCAGGTGACCAATGTGCAATGGTCCGTTTGCATACGGCAAAGCCGAGGTAATGGTATATCGTTTGAATTTATTAAGTTGTGACATTAAATATTAAATTGCGTGCTTGCGCCAGTTAATGGAATGGCAAAGATAATTCATTTAGTCGGGAAGTCCGAAACTCCTGTATTAATGGAAATTAAAGAATTTTAGTATCGACAGTTCAATATGCATCCATCAGCAGCCAGTCCGGTAATTGTTCCGCCATATTTAAAAAAGGGAGATAAAATCGCCATAACTTGTCCGGCCAAAAAGCTGCCTAAACCCATGGACGATGCGGTCAAGCTGTTACAATCGTGGGGACTGGAAGTAGTTTTGGGCGAAACCACACACGCCTCATATCATCAGTTTGCAGGGAATGATGAGTTACGCGCTAAAGATCTGCAGCGATTTATTAATGACGACAGCATTAAAGCGATAATTGCCGCACGGGGCGGATATGGCGCAATACGAATTATAGATCATGTAGACTTCAGTCGTCTTACTACCAATCCCAAATGGCTGATAGGATTTAGTGATATCACGGTTATTCATAGCCATTTATTTACAAATTATAGGCTACAAACAATTCATGGTCAAATGCCCATCAATATACCTGATGCTTCAAAATATTCATTAGAGACGCTTAAAATGGCCGTATTTGGCGAAGATTTTGGTTATACATTCAATGCTCATAATATAAACCGCAGTGGTAAGGCTACCGGAATAGTAACAGGCGGTAATTTAAGCTTATTAGTGGCTGTTCTGGGTTCTCTATCCGATCATGATTATGATGGTCAGATCCTTTTTATTGAAGATGTAGGTGAATATCTTTATTCTGTTGACCGCATGATCCGCACACTCGACCGTGCAGGAAAACTGAAAAACCTTGCCGGGTTGATGGTCGGCGGTTTCACCGAGCTAAAGGATAATGATATACCGTTTGGGCAAACAGTACCGCAGATCATTATGGATGTAGTGAAAAATTACAACTATCCCGTTTGTTTTGATTTTCCTGCAGGACATATCCCGGATAATCAATCACTTATATTGGGGAAAACGCTCAATTTATCTATCAGCGAAAAACAAGTAAGCGCTAAGTACCTTTAAGCATTTAAATTAATACTCACTCAATTATCAAAATATGGCATTATTCAGCAGTTTGGGCAATTACAAAAACTTCGGATTACTTATTATACGTATCGGGCTGGGTATCATGTTCATTTATCACGGCTATCCTAAACTATTAGGCGGACCGCATAAATGGGAAGAGATCGGAGGTGCTACCAAATATGTAGGCATTCACTTTTTGCCAATGGCATGGGGTTTTCTTTCGGCAGCCGTTGAAACTTTTGGCGGTTTCCTGGTCATTATAGGCCTTGCATTCAGGCCGGTGTGTTTATTATTGATAATCAACCTGGTGGTTGCAGCATTTTCTCAGTTAGGAACGGGTGGTAATTTAGGCGATGCTGCACATGCCATTGAAGACGCGATCACTTTTACCGGTCTTCTCTTTATTGGTCCGGGAAAATATAGCGCGGATAAGAAATAACCAAAAAATCAAATACAGGTTAGACCCATATTATCTAACCTGTATTTCTGAATATTATTGATTAAGGTAATCACCTAATTTGCTTAGATAGTCGTCGTCTATATCACCTGAATTTTCTGACATAAACTTGTTCAACTTGTCGGCATCAGCTGCAAATGCTTCTTTTAAGCCTTTTTTACGCAGTGACAATTTCTTAGGCTGGCCATCTGGCCCGGCAGTAACATAATAGTCGGAATCATCAACATACTCGTCATAATCGTTCCCATGTGAGGATACACCGGTATTTACATAGTCTGAGCGTACAAATTTGGTTTTAATGGTTTTATAGATGTTATACTTTTTACCTGAAGCAAGCAATTGCACATAATGCACCTGATCAACGGCAGGGAGTTTAACAAAAGTTACCAGTTTGTCATGATCTCCAAAAAGTGAAAAGGATTTTACATCGCCGGTACTTAATTCACCCATTGTTTTATTGTCGGTTGTCCTTAAAAGCAGGCCGCCTATTTTATCATAATCAAGACGTGCATTGGGGTCATAGACCAGTTCTCCTGATGATTGTATAAAATATCCAGGTACAAAAGTGTTGAACAAATACTGGTTACCACGTACGTTACCTTTCTGGTGACCGGGTGCAAGTACGCCGCCACTCCCATAAGTCGTCAAATTGTCGTCCGATTTTTGGGTTTGAACCTGAGCCGAAAATGTGCTTGATTGTGTAACAGCACCGGTTGATTTTAACGTAACCTGTAAATTATTACCGGCATTAGCTATAGCGCTTTCATAACCCGGCAAACTGATCTGTAATTTAGCACCTGCAGGTGCTGTCATGGTAAAATTTCCCAGCGAATCACTAAACGTCGCGCGCTGGTCCTGCGCATCTTCTACAAAGGCATAACGCAGTGCATTACCTTTGTCATCTTTTACATTTCCGTTTACTGGTGAATTTTGTGCTTTAGAAATTTGTGCCACTGAAACTATCAGCAGGCACAACAATAAGGTTTTTTTCATTATTAGCTGATTTTTATGCCAAAATACTACTTTTTGAAAGGTTTGGCTATAGTCTTTAAAAAAGCACATGTAACAAAATCATCATAATTACCTATATTTCAGTTTAAAGCAATATTTAACCATTGAGAAATAACATTTTTTAACCATGAGATTAAAAACTATATTTTTCATCATTTAAGAATATTTTCATATACTTTTAAGTAAACCTTAAATAAAGTATTATGAAAAACCTAACACTTTTCTCCTTTATGCTTTTAGGACTGGTATCCTGCCAAAAAGAAAGCAATCAAACAAAAAAACTTAGTAGCACAAGGGCCTAGCTACACAGACATGACGCTGGTGTCTCCAAATACCTACCAGGCCATTTGGCATGGCGTGGGGGTACAGGTAAGCGGGGTTCTCTCTTATGACATGGTTAAGTATCCAACCGTGGTTAATGGAATACCTGTGCTGACAGCTACAACCAGCATTACTACCTATGGCGTTTATTCCTGGCTCGATTCGCATGATGACTCGCCTGATGGTAACGTATTTGCTGTTTTCGTTCCAATTTTAGGTGGGTTGCCTTCAACACAATTTGATGTTGATTATGATAGCTATATTTCTGCTATACAAACCTGAGCAACTACGGATGGCAATCCGACAACGGCACCAAAACTAAATACATATGTGCAAACAAGTTATACCACTGACGGCAACTCCATCACTTATACTGGTAAACTTATAAAAGTTACCACTGGTTCAGGTTTAGCCATTGCGGATGTTAATTACCCTCTGCCGGTTTCATCGATCACAGAAAGTCCTATGACTTGTAATCTTATTGATCCGGTTACCCATATAACGTATGCCATTGGAGGAGCGCATAACGTATTAACTTCCGCAACTCAATACCCGGGCGGCACTACAAAATACACCATATCAGGTACATATCAGTACGACAATGTTAATGACCTTACCATAGCTGGAACTATTATTCGTGCCGATGGCTCTGCATTTAATTTTAATCAAACTTATTATGTATAATTAGATAGTAGCTATATATTAATAGCCAAAACAAGGAATTATACAAATACTCAGTTTTGTAAAGCACGGTAATTGCCGTGCTTTTTTTTCATTGGCCATCCATTTCACAGTGAAGCTAATAATATTTGATTAATTACTTCACAAGGCGATTTTATTAAGGAAGTTTATCATAACCGGCAATAAATGATATTTATAATGACAGGCTGCTATCTTACCGTGATAAGCTAAATGTTCTTTGTTAACGTCCTATCGACTAAATTCACATATCTGATATCATTTCTTCAGGCAAAAAGCACTCGCTGCTTCTTATATTTTGCCTCATATTCCATTGCTATGATTATATAAAAAAGCTGCCCTGGATTTATATTCCAGGGCAGCTTATAATTACAAATTATTGTAATTATTATGGCAAATAAGTATCTAAGATATACCTCGGTGCACTGGTCACCGCTATCCAATTAAAGTGGAATATCTTCTGAGCTTCTGAGAAAGAATATGGTCCGGCCAAATCGGCTGACGCCGGTTTATGGGTAACCGGATCAAAAAATACGGGTGCTTGCCCTACTGTAATACCAGAATTTCCAATAGACGTTACGTCAGAACTTACAAATTTCACGTGGAAAGCTGAATAGCTTGCAGTGTTCCGATCTGTACCTGTCTTGGTAAAGGTAACATCATAGCGAATTTCTGCACCGCTAACATAACCAGAATAAACTGTAAACTCGGTTGGACTTACAGGTATAAATGTTGCAGTGTGGCCAGCCGAAAAAGCATATGAACTGCTATTCAATGGCGCACTAGTTGAGTCGGCAAAGCCATTATAACGTTGGAATTGCCACCTGTAGGTACCGGCAAAATCATTACCAATAATGTGGTAATAGTGCACGCCCATGTTACCACTAATGGTATAGCCTCCTGATGTGCTGGCAATTTTAATAGGCAGCATATAGCTTTGAGTAGGATCGAGTTTGTTTTTATAGATCGTTAATGTAACAATAGCTACACGTTGGCCTGCAGGGATATTTACAGTAGTGTTTAGCGCATAAGTTCCGGTAGGAAGCGCTGTATAAACCACAGCGGGGTTAGCAGCATTGTAACTGGTAATGATAGAATTATCAACAGCTAATTGCACAGTAGTGGCTGTCTTGGGTATTGTGGTAGAGGCCACTGATACCGCAAACTGCTGTGTGACAGTGTCAGCGGTGCTGGTAAGGGCATCAGCTCCAAAATAGGACATACCTCCCAGGTTAAATTCAACGACAGGAGTACCGCCGGCGAAGTTTACGTACCTGCTATCCTTCAAGCAGGAGCTTAAACTAAGCAACGCTGCAGACAGGAACAGGGTCGTTATAAAATATAATCTCTTTTTCATGTTCTTTAAATTTATTGAGCCCAAAATATTTTAGAAGTTAACGGGTTAATAGTTCCTTCTTTACCCACATTAGCTGTATTAGTGCTAAGCTCGCTGGTAGGGTACAGTATCCTGGTTGGCAGGTTAGTTCCAATAGCTGTAGGATCAACTGATGAAGGCAAGTTCGGGATGCCAGTTCTTCTGTAATCATTATAGGCTACCAGGTTAAACCAGCCATTCATAGCTGCCCACTTTTGTGTAAGTATAGCCGTTAATTTGTTTGGAGAAGGTCCCCATCCAACATTATCGGCATTTTGACTATAATATGTTGTGGCTTGAGCCGCAGTAAGGCCTAAGTCTGTAAATGAATCCGTAATACCCTGCTGATAAGCTTCCTGATCGCTTGCAAATTTTGTTGAAGAAGCGGGTATCAGACTCTGGTTTATGGCTTCAGCTTGTAAGAAATCCGATTCAGAAGCCGATATTAATACAGCTCCTTGATCAGCACCCTTCAATAAACCCGGACCTATAGCACTGGTTTTAGGGTTAGCGTTGTTATGTAATATATCCCCGAAAACATTACCCTGGATACCACCTCCTGTAATAGGGGCGTAAAACCTTGACGCACGCGGATCATTATTATCGTTATAAAAGTTTACTGCAGTAGCATTTGCCCGGTAATAATTATTGTTACCTGTTGCATTGCCATTTACGTCAAAACCATAGGAGCCATAAAACGGACTCTCCTGGCTGGTACCTGAGCCT
>JBQCEA010000692.1:0-4803 GCA_051960695.1 Mucilaginibacter sp.
AGGTCTTTTAATTTTGCCGAATAACCCGGGGACAGGTTGCTTACCTCATCCATACCCAGTTCGTAAGTGCCATTCTGTTCAGCATCCGTATAAACAGGTACCTGGGCCGACCGGGCAGGCAGCCGCAAGGGTATGACCGCCGCCTTTTTATTCGAAACTTGTCCGTAGATCATTGCGGTTAATGTCAACGCACTATCCGGGTCTGGCGGCACTATGGGAGGAACTGATGCGCCTGCTGCACTTGTCAAATCAAATGTTACTGCGCTCTGGATTTGTCCGGCTTTGCGCAAGCTTATGCGAACATATCGGAGGCTAGCAGCTTTTCGCAGGGCTTTGCTTTTGCCGGTGACACCAGTGATATTCTTTGATTGCAAACCGTCAGCCTGACGAGCACTTAACATCATTGCGCCCATCGTACTGGGCGGATTGAACTTTGCAGCTTCCCTAAACCGTAAACTTGCTGTTAGCCTGTTCGGCAAGGTTGGGTTGACATGGACAAAAAAGCCCTCGCCACTGGCAATTATGTTGGTAGCTGAACCCGAGCCATTATAAATACTATCCCTGTTGTGAGTAGAATCTGCAATATAAATATTAAACACTTTCGCGATTGGATCATACACCTGAATGGTGTCAGAAAGTCCAGGCCCATATATACTCGCGGTACTATCCGTCTGACTAAAATTATCCCAGTTGATGGCCGACGGGTATGGGTTTCCAACTTGATTCAATCCACGGCTTTGCGCATTGCTGATATAAGAAGAATCTGTGTATGATAAATAATTGTCATTTCTGAAATACAATTTAACCTGTACCTTGCCTTGGTTAATAGTGCCCTTGTTCGTAAAGGTGACGCTTTCGGGATAATTGAATGGCGATACCGTTTTTGTGCCACTTGTCGTTCCATTCGGAGACACCCTGTTGCCTCTAAAGAAAAACAATACGCCGTTGCCTATAGGTAACCTGATCGTCGTATCCGCCACCGGAGTTATGGTAAACCGTTTTTGCGTACCAATATTGTTAGGATCAGTATTGTTGATCTTATTCATTCCCCGGTAATTCCCGGATGTGAATGACCCATTGCTGTAGTTAACATCTTCCCGATATATGTATAATGTCGGATTTCCATTCAGGTCAAACCCTGCACTGTCTAACCCAGAAAATGGACCTGTGATTATTGAACCATTATAGGGCGTGGTTCCTTTGAGCCAATTGACATGATAATCGCCTTTGCCGTCGGTATTACCAGTATGGTTAACAGGTGACGAAATAATCCGGTACCCTCTTGCATTTAAGTTAGTCCAGCTTCCCTGCGCAAACCATTCGGCATTGACGATCCCATTGATTACTGATCCGGATGGTATTGCAGTCAATGCGGCTGTACCAGTACTGTCGGATCGCAAGATAAATGTCGAGGTGGTATCAACCGTAACATTTACGCTGTTAGAGAGGCTAACTTTACCGCTTGGAATAATGGCAAAGGTGCCCCGATGAATATGTTTGATCCCCGTATCTGCGAAAGCAACGAACCTTAAGTTCGTTCCTGAGGATGTACTATCGGTAAGATTTTGCGTCCCTCCGGAAAAAGTCACCCATGCGTTATCGTGATTAAACTGGTTAGAGTTGAAAAACGACGGACCTTTAAAGACCATCCCTGGAGAACCAACATTGGTTACCGACCTGTTCGTATAATTTCCGTAAACCATGCAAGCCGCTGCATTGGTTTGCAGATCAAGCGTGCCGCCCGTTACGCTAAGATCTCCGCCGATGTTGAGATGATTTCTACTCATAACCGCTCCTGCAACCTTTGTACCAGCAGCGGTCACCGCTAAATTTTGATAGGTATAGGGCAGCGTATCAATGCCAGCCATATTATTGGTGTACAAAAGCTGGTTTACTCCAGCATATTCCACTATGCTTTTGCCCGTACCAAATACATAATTGTAGAAATCTATTGAATCACACCCTGCATGGGTACCAACAACGGAACTCGAATCCGTCAGTACCAGGGTTGCATTCTGCGAAGAATTGATATTAATCCGAAATTTGGCTAGAGGTTTCGAATTAGCTAATGAATCGAGATAAGCCGGCAATAAATTGTCAAGAACAATCTGACCAGAAACTGTCAACTGGCCGCCTTCCAGTGAAAAAAGACTATTGTTGTGCCCTATACCTCCGGATAAAAGGTCGATCGTACAAGAGCGAATGACCAAATTGCCGCTAATATTCAAAAACGCCACCCTGGAAATCATAAGTGAGCTTTTACCTCCCACTACTTTGGGCAGCACATTGTTCCCTACGATCAATGAATCACACCTAATGGAGCCATTGCCCTGTAGTAATGTAGAAGGTACCGCGTTGTCCGCATTATGCCCCTGAACAATACTGCCGGATACCCAAAGCGTATCAGCCGAATTGACGGTTAACGTATCCGGTGCACTGCCGCCAAATTGCAGGTAGGCTACTTGTGTATTGGCACTAATGACCGGCTGGTGGGTAAATGATACATAACCGATCCTCACGCTATCCGCGCTTCCCGGCACTGCATTGTTACTCCAATTGGCGCTATTCGACCAATCGGAGTTGGCAGCACCTGTCCAGTTAAAAGTTGAACCGGTAGTATCTGAAGATTTGCTATTAGAATTAACCGAACCGCCGGGGAATACAATTTGCATTCCATCTTCGTTCCCACCGGGTTCTGTCTGCCTTTGAAAATGAGCAAACCTGTTTATGAGACCGGTGACATTACATGAAAAGCCTTTAGGGGTAAATGATAATTGCAACATAGCAACGCCCGCTAAAAGTATGGGTAGCATTAGCGCAAGGTTTCTATGTGGGGTCGTTTTCATTTTATTAAGTGCCGTAAATATTCACTGGTGGATAAAAAAGTCATGGCTTTCCCGGGACGGGTATTTTATGGATACCGGCCGGTAATTTAATTTGTATGGCAAGGCCATACCCTGGTCATGCAAAAACTTGCAGTACCAACGGTTTTAACTGTCGATCATGGGAAGCATATCGCAGGAAATACCTTAGTCGAAATATGACTAAGAGTGAGGTGGATAAGCCTGAATGATGGCGGCGTAAAAATTAAGCGTTCACGATCGGAGATGAACTCCGGTAGCTGATTGTTCGATATGAGATAGGTAACCCATATCGTAGAAAGAATGCGAGTGAGCTGTTTTCATATAGATTAAGATAAAGGTTTGTGATTTACAAGAGTGAATTTAATAACAACAATATTAATTTGCAAATATTTTTTTATTTATTTTTCTGATATTCAGACATATAACATTAATTAATATACAGATAATATTAATTATCAGCAGCTTAAAACATTGTTCAAACGACGATTAATTAATCAATGATTAATCCACTTATTTTCGTAATGATTAACATTTATATCACAAATCACTCATCCTCTCCGAAATACAAAGATTCCAAGTCGTAAATCACACGTATTTCAATCGTTTTATGGGATATTTGATCGCGGAAAGACTTATCGGACGGCCATTTATGTAACGGTTTATGTGGTTTTACAGGACACCGTTCCTAAAAACGCCATAATTTGTAATTAAAGTACTACCTTTACCATAAGAACATAAAACCTGATCACATCATTATGAGAACTTTATTAATGTGGGGCCTTATTGTAGCGTTTCCATTTTTTTGTTTCGCACAGGGTGAGCAAACCGTATCCAAGGATTTTGAAAAAAAGGTACTGGGTTTAGCAAGCACTTTCCGAATAAACGAGCATATCAGCGTCGCTCAAACGCAGGTTGACGACGATAATTTTAGCTTAACGGCAGTCGACGATAAACTTCAGGTCATCTGGCGCATCAGTTTGCCAGGTAAAAAAGCTAATTCCGGCATGTTTAAAGACAATATCCTTGCAACTGCAAGGGTATCTTCCGGCAAATCAAAGAAAGACCCGGATGATTACTTCGCGTATTTAATAGATGCACAAACTGGTAAGCTCTTATTAAAAAAACAAGTCTACCAGGGAACGGCTGAAAACTATGAAGACATGGAAACCCTTTTTGCCAATGATGGTTCATGGGCCCGTTTACTTGTAAGACAAACTGCGGCATCCCGAAAAGCCAGATTCTTAAAGATTGACGAAGTTGTTGAAACGAAATCATTTATTGTTATTGATCTTAATGATAAGCTCGATCCGGTTCTGACCCAATATAACATCCCTAACGGAGTATATATAGGATTCGTTTCCAATTCAGCGGATAGCTTTTATGTTGTAATGTTTGAACCCGGACAAGCATTCAAAGTGCTAAAATTCACTGACGGCAAACCTGAGGTTGCAGCTATGATCACGAAGGAAATGGACCTGCCTAAAAAATTATATTCGCCGAAATTGACTGCAAAATGTATTTCATCCGCAAAAGATATGAATGTGGTTTATCTGGCGGCAGACTATAAAGGTTCTGACGATTTCAAATTAGCGATATGTAAATTTGATTTTGGGAACAACAGTTCAAAAGTCGTCAACGAAATTATCACCCGGGAACACATACGGGACATTAAGAAAAAGGTTGATGAGACCTATAAAAAAATTGGCGACCTATCTTTTGGCGGCAAAGTGTTCGACTTCGAGGTTAAAAATTTGGCCGACTTTGGCGGCACGATCACTGTATCGTTCGGTGACCACTGGGATTTCAACAACTATCAAATCGAAGGTTCGACCATTATCAATGGTTATGACGAGGATCTTAATCAAAAATTCCAGCAGGTTATGGCATCTAACACTGTTTACGGGCCGTCGAGCGATGTTGCCACTGTATATTATTATTC
>JBQCEA010000693.1:0-2805 GCA_051960695.1 Mucilaginibacter sp.
TTGGCGTTTCTGCCTTTAAGTAGGTCATCAAAGGCTTTATCAAGTTCATCAATTGTGTAAGTGCGGGTGATCATCTCCTCCAGCAGTATCTTCCCGTCTTCGTATAAGTTAACAATATTCGGAAAATCTATTTGCGGTCTGCATTTGCCATAAAGCGGGTTGATATAAGTTTTATCCCACTCAAACAGATTCATATCAATCGTAATTTCCTGTTCAATGCCGCTAACCTGTACGGCCATACCGGCATTACGTACCATAGCTAACGGTGCCACACCCAATTCTGGTATAGCGGTACATTCAAAAGCATAATCAGCGCCACGGCCATCGGTAAGCGCTTTCACTTGTTCAGCAGCCCTTAACAAACCCTTATCTTCCTTACTGGCAAGCAGACTATAAGTCGCGCCAAATGCACGTGCCATTGTAAGCCTTTCGGGATTTACGTCTATCGCAATGATCATCCCCGCTTCTGCTACCTTGGCGCCTTGTATCACATTCAAACCTACGCCACCTGTTCCCAGCACCACAACGGACGAGCCCGGTTTAATTTTGGCAGCATTTACTACAGAACCATAACCCGTCATAACGCCGCAGCTGATAATACTGGCTGCAGGAAAACTCATCTTTTCTGAATGATTTTTTACAAGGGCTGATGCCTTTACCAGCGTATATTCCGAGATGGTACCGATATTGAATGAACGATGAAGAGGCTCACCATTGAATTTAGTACCATCGGGATGGGCATGGCCCGGAGTATAGCCATTACCGCCTGCTGCCACCGGCGAAGCGACCTCGCATAAATGTTCATTGCCTTCAAGACATTGGAAACAATGGCCACAATGCATGGCCCAGTTCAAGATCACTTTATCACCCGGCGCAAATCCTTCTACATCTTTGCCTGTTTTTACTACCACACCTGATCCTTCATGGCCGATGATCAGTTTTTTATCCCAGCTTAACGAATCATAATCTGTATGGCATAGCCCGGCAGCCCTGATCTTAACAAGTACTTCATCGTCAAGCGGCTCGCCAACTTCTATCTCACCTACCTTAAATTTTCCTGCGCCATCGGTTATGGCTGCTTTGCACAATAATCCCATAATGATCTCTTCAATTACTCAATAGCTAATAGGGTATTACAAATGCGCTAAAAAAGCGAGGCGAAATAAGTTATATCGTTCCATCTAAAAAATACTTAAATTGGCTAATTATTGGTATATATTATTCTAAACACCAATGATATAACGAGATAATTTGTCCCATTTTTGAAGTAATTTCTTCATTGCAATAGACATTTTGCTTCATTTACTTTGGCAGCATTAAACCTGTAAAATGAGAAATAAGCTATTTCCGCTCATGTTTTTTCTTACCTGTTCTATTGCCAATGCACAGCACAGGCATTATAAAACACAATCAAATTCTGTTAGGGATGAGGTCATTTACCATATTTTTCAGCGGAGCTTTTATGATAGCAATGGCGATCAGCATGGTGACCTGAACGGTATTTATCAGAAGCTAAACTATTTACAGGAACTTGGCGTAACGGCTATTTTAATTACCCCAATACAGGAGTCACCTTTTTATCACAATTATTTTGCAAGCGATTTTTACAAGATCGACCCTAAATATGGCACTATGCAGGACTATGTAAGGCTTGTTAGGGAATTGCACCGCCGCGGAATGAAGATATACCTGGATATGGAAACCCAGTATGTTAGCCAGGACCATGAATGGTGGATAGATGGCATTAATGACCTTAGTTCAAAATACAGCGACTATATCATTTATGATGATCCTGCTCATAAGAAGCCCACAACCATTGTTTATGGGCTTGACGGCCTGAAGGGATATGACGGCGTATTTAAAAAGATCACAACGGTAAATCTGAACAGCCCGAAAGTGTTGGAATACAACTATAAACTATTTAAATACTGGATGGACCCCAATAACGATGGCAGGTTTGATGATGGTGTTGATGGTTTCAGGCTTGATCACATGATGGACAACCTGGATAACAGGGGCATTCTGCCGCATCTGTTCGGCACTTTCTGGAACCCGCTGCTAAGCCGGCTCAGAAAAGTAAATCCACGGATCAGTATTGTTGCAGAACAAGCCAATTGGGCATCTTTTGGGAAAGATTATTTAACCCATGGCGGTGTCGACCGCGTTTTTGGCTTCCGCATGGCATTTGCTATACGGTCGTTTGATAAATCGCAGGTGATAAAAACCGCCGATTCAACTTTTCAGCTCGTGGGCAAGGGAAAGCAACAGGTAATATTTATTGAAAACCACGATATGCCCCGTTTTAGCTACGGCGTGAATGGCGACATTGCCAAACTAAAAATAGGAGCAGCGTTGAACTTATTGCTCGGCGGTATCCCATCTATTTATTACGGACAGGAATTGGGTATGACAGGCACCAGCGCCAAACTGGGAGCGACAGATGCCAATGAGATACCTGATCGTGAAGCTTTTGAATGGTACAAAAGCGATAAAGGCAAGGGCATGGCATTCTGGTACAAAGAAAAAGGGCCATGGAAATTTCAATTCAATGATGACAAACCGGACGATGGTATATCGCTCGAAGAAGAACGTGAAGACCCATATTCACTCTGGAACTTTTACCGCGAAATGATCAGTCTGCGCCGCTTACACCCTGTACTGATTTCGGGTAGTTACAAAACATTGGATAATAACAACGATAAAGTATATTCTTTTCAGCGCTCTGAAGGCCCTAAAAAAGTAGTGGTAGCCGTAAATCTTTCTCAAAAAGTAGAGAACGTCGCTATCAAGTTGACAGGGAGAGAA
>JBQCEA010000694.1:0-5605 GCA_051960695.1 Mucilaginibacter sp.
AGGGCAAAAAAGTATTACGACAGTACCCTGCTCAATCTGTCGCCCACTTATCCGGGGTACCAAGTGATCAGAAAGAAAAATGACAACCTGCAATTACTGACTGACCGGCTTGAGACCATAGCGCGGGAAGATACCTTGCAGATGCTGGCAAAGCTGGATGATAAAACCCGCAAAGCACGTATTGATGCCATGGTAAACCGTGAAATATTGCAGCAGCAAGCTCAGGCAATAGCGGAGGCCCCCGTCAATGAGTCAACCGGCAGCGGTGGTCTGCAAGCTGGTAGCTCAGGCGCCAGTACATTTTATTTTTATAACTCAAACGCCGTAAGCCTGGGTTATGCAGACTTTAAACGAAGATGGGGCAACCGCAAACTGGAAGATAACTGGCGCCGCAGCAACCGTGCAAGCAGCGATATTACCAACAGTTCATCGCAAAATCCCGATCCCGATGCCCCTGCCGGGCAAATGGCCGAAAACAAAGGTGCTCCTACTGCAGGCGCATATCGCAAACAGCTCACCGATAATCTGCCGCTAACGCCTGCCCTGCTTGCGCAATCTGATCAGCGTATATATAATGCTTACGCTGATATTGCCAATTTTTACCGGGATGTACTTGGTGATAAAAAAGATGCAATAGCTACTGATGAAATTTTACTTAGCCGATTTCCAAATACACCTGATAAGCCTGCTATTTATTATAATCTATACCGTTTATATAGTGATGTAGATCCTTCAAAAGCCGACCAGTATAAGAACCTGTTGTTAAAAGAATTCCCGGAAACGGCTTTTGCCAAAATAATCGTAGACCCTAACTACATCAAAAATGTAACTGATTCGGATGCGGAAATAAATGCACTCTATAATAATGTATATGACTCATTCGCTAAAAAGGATTACAAGAACACCATTACCTTAATAGATCAATTACAGCAGCAGCGCCCCGGTAATAAATGGTCGGCGCAATTAGCTTACTTAAGGGCGATCTCGGCAGGGCACCTGGAAAAACTGGATGCTTTTAAAGCTGATCTCACAGATATCCTTACTAAATACCCAACCGATAAACTTATCGTACCACTGGTTCAGCAGCATTTGGCTTACGTTAATGCGCATCAAACCGAAATGCAGGCACGGCAATTTGCATTGATCGACAAAGACCCTAACGAAGAACCATTCGTTCCACCTGTAGAGGAAACCAAGCCGGTAGGCATTGCTGATTATAATGCTTTTGCCGAGCATCAGCAACAGGCTGCTAAGCAGACCCAGGCTGAACGGGAAGCGGCAGCTAAAAAAGCAGCGGAAAAAAATGGGACTGCAAATTTACCAGACAATAAACAACTGGCTGTAACTCGTCCGGACAACAATAATCCGGCTAAAAGGCCTTCTATATTCTCCATGCGGGATAGTACCAACTACTACTTTGTGGTAAACGTAAACACGGGAACAACTAACCTGGCTTCTTCGCGTTTTGGTATAGGGCAGTTTAATAGGGCAAATTTCCCCAACGGCTCCATTACGCACCAGTTAATGGCTGTAGGAGATGATAATCAGCTTATCTTTGTGGGCCGTTTTTATACACTAAACGATGTAAAGGACTATGCAAGGAACATTATTCCGCTGATGCCCGATATTATGAAGGTGCCAAAAGAGGAATATAGTTTCTTTATTATAACGAAGGAGAATTTAGATAAACTAACAAGTAAGACAATGCTTGACAGTTACCTGAATTATTACCAAAATAATTATTGAAATAATTACTATTGCCTAATATTAGCTATTGACAAAAATGATCGTAAAACTTAGTCAGCAGGACATAAAAAGATACAATGGATACATTTGGAAATTCTTTATCGGGTGCTTCCTCCTATTTGCGCTGATCATATTGGCAACCTTCCTCGGTGTATTTGGCCCGCTGCCCTCTTTCCGCGACCTTGAAAACCCTAAAAGTAACCAGGCAACAGAGATCATATCGTCTGATAAACAGATACTGGGTACTTACTATGTGCAAAACCGGTCTAATGTTACTTATAAACAGATATCGCCCAATGTGATAAACGCCTTAGTGGCCACCGAAGACGAGCGGTTTTATGAACACTCTGGTATCGATTTCCGGCGCATGTTCAGTATTATCTTTCTTAATATTTTTAAACAACAGGGCGGTAGTACGATAACACAACAGCTTGCCAAAAATTTGTTTACCGAACAGCCTTCACATAACAAAGCAATCCGTATCTCACAAAAGCTGAAAGAATGGATAACTGCCGTGCAGTTGGAGAGGCATTATACCAAGCAGGAGATAATAACTATGTATCTCAACACGGTTGATTTTGGTGCTTATAATACTTTTGGTATTAAGTCCGCCTCGCGTACCTACTTCAATACCACACCGGATAAGCTAACGCCTGATCAGGCTGCCATGCTGATAGCCATGATCAACGCGCCGAGCAAATATTCGCCGATCAATCACCCGGATAAGGTTCTTGGCCGCCGCAACAATGTGGTACTTCCGCAGATGGAAAAAATGGGCTATATAAGCGAAGGTCAGTTAGAGGAATTCAGGGCTAAACCACTGGGCTTACACTTTAACCCGATCAATCATAATGACGGACCTGCGCCTTATTTCAGGGCTGTACTAAAAAGGGAAGTTCAGAAGATATTCCAGGATGAATCGATCACAAAGGCCGACGGTACGCCATACGACCTTGACCGCGATGGTTTAAAAATATACACCACTGTAAATTATACCATGCAGCAATATGCTGAAGAAGCGCAAGCTGAGTATATGCGCCAGTTGCAGGTGCAATTTTATAATCACTGGCATGGATATAACCTTTCTAAAAGTATCAAAAACTTTAAGCTTTTGATCGATGAGGGTATGCGCCGCTCCGACCGTTACAGAGCCGATACTGCCCAGGGTATGTCGGCAGAAGAGATCAAAAAGGATTTTAATACGCCAACAAAGGTAGACCTGTTTACCTGGAGAGGTGATACTACAATGGTAATGAAACCGATAGATTCTATTGTTCATTCCAAGATGCTGCTGCGTAATTCGCTCATGAGCATGGACCCTACAACCGGCTATATTAAAGCATGGGTTGGTGGTATCAATTTCGAACATTTTAAATACGACCAGGTAAAAATGGGCGCAAGGCAGGTAGGCTCAACAGCCAAGCCATTTACTTATGCAGTTGCTATTGACAACGGCTACTCACCTTGTATGAAGGTGGATAATGTGCCTGTAAGCATTCCAATTCCCGGCCAGCCCGACTGGACGCCAAGGCAATCGTCATCCGACCTGCAGCCCGGAGCTATTACCTTACGTACAGCGCTCGCATTTTCACAAAACTATGTTACTGCTTACCTGATGAAACAGGTGGGGCCGGTTCCGGTGATGAACCTGATCAAAAAGATGGGTATTACTACTAATGTGCCACCATATCCTTCTATTTGCCTGGGTGTATTCGATGCCTCAGTTTACGATATGGTGGGGGCCTACTCAGTATTTGCCAATCATGGTATATGGACGGAGCCAACTTTTATCCTGCGGATAGAAGACAATAAAGGCAACGTGTTGTACACCCATAAACCGAAGATAGTACAAGCTATGAATGAGCAAACCGCTTATGTGATGACCTACATGATGAAAGGTGTAATAGAAAACGGTACAGGTTCAAGACTGACATATAAATATGGCATCCGTAACCCGGTTGCAGGTAAAACCGGTACGCCGCAGGATAACTCCGATGGTTGGTTCATCGGTATGGTACCGCAGCTGGTTACCGGCGTATGGACAGGCTGTGAAGACCGTGATATTCACTTTCGCTCAACTTATCTTGGCGAGGGTGCCAATACAGCACTTCCTATTTTTGCATTGTATATGAAACGTGTATACGCCAATTCGGATCTGGGCATTAAGAAAGACGTGGATTTTGCCCCTCCAAAAGCACCGCTGACCATAACGCTTGATTGCAGTGCGTATGATCAGCAACAACAGGGTACGCCGACAGATGCGGATAAGAAATTGGGATTCTGAGTTGTTGTAAAGTTGTAATGTTGTAAAGTTGTAATGTTAGGTTCACTAATGACCTAATGACTCAATGACCTAATGAATGAATTCGATTACAGGGCTGCGCTAAAGAAGATACCTCACAAACCGGGAGTCTACCAGTTTTGGGATAATGAAAACGAGCTGATATATATCGGCAAGGCAAAAGATTTGCGTAATCGGGTCACGTCCTATTTCAACAATAAAGATTATACGGTCAATGCTAAAACAAGGGTTTTAGTTTCTAAGATCCGTAATATCACCTTCACTATTGTTGATACAGAGGTTGATGCCTGGCTGCTGGAGAACAGCATGATCAAAAAGCATCAGCCGCGCTACAATGTGCTGCTGAAGGATGATAAAACCTATCCGTGGATCATCATCAAAAACGAGAACTTCCCGCGTATATTCTGGACGCGGCGCATTATACGTGATGGCTCAAAATATCTCGGCCCGTACGCATCCATCAGTATGATGCATGCCATTCTTGACCTGATACGGGAAACTTATCCCCTGCGCACGTGCAACCTGGCCTTGACCAGGCAAAATATCGATGCCGGCAAGTTTAAGGTTTGCCTGGAATACCAGTTAGGCAATTGTAAAGGCCCCTGCCAGAACTTCCAGACCGAGGAGGACTACGAACAGAACATAGAAGAGATCAAAGACATATTGAATGGCAAGATCGGGAATGTACTTCGTACGCTTAAAAGTGATATGGATTCGGCATCTGCCAACCTCAATTTTGAGTTGGCGCACCGATTAAAACGGAAGTATGACCTGCTGGAGAATTACCAGAGCAAATCAACTGTGGTTAACTCCTCTATTACTGATGTGGATGTTTTCAATATCGCTTCTGATGAGAAGTACGCCTTCGTTAATTTCCTGAAGGTGATGAATGGTACTATTATCCAAACGCAAACCATAGAGTTCAAAAAACGCCTTGACGAGAGCGACGAAGAATTGCTCACACTTGCTATATCCGAATTCAGAAGCAGGTATAACAGTCATTCCAAAGAAGTGATCGTACCATTCGATCTGGATGTTGATGATAGCTCGATCAAGTTCACCGTTCCAAAACTTGGCGAAAAGAAAAAGCTGCTCGATCTGTCTCATAAAAATGTACAATTCTTTAAAAAGGAGAAGATAGACCAATACGAAAAGCTGAACCCGGAGGTACGCACAGAACGCCTGCTGACCAACATGATGAAGGACCTGCGCATGAACCAGCTACCCCGGCATATTGAATGTTTTGATAACTCAAATTTCCAAGGGAAATATCCGGTTTCGGCAATTATAGTGTTCAAAGATGCAAAACCGTCTAAAAAAGACTACCGCCACTTTAACGTAAAAACCGTTGAAGGGCCAAATGACTTTGCTACTATGGAGGAAGCTGTTCACAGGCGCTACCGCCGTATGCTGGAGGAAGGCACTGAACTACCACAACTGATCATTATTGATGGCGGTAAAGGGCAATTATCCGCTGCATTGAAAAGCTTAAAGCTATTAGGCATTGATAAACAGGTTACAGTTATCGGCATTGCGAAGCGACTGGAAGAATTATAT
>JBQCEA010000695.1:0-13144 GCA_051960695.1 Mucilaginibacter sp.
GTTTTTGATCAGATCGGTTAGCGTATCGATATTGAAGGGCTTTTCCAGGAAAGCATCTGCACCGCACCTTGCCGCAATATCCTGTAGATTAGGCATAGCCGACAGCAATATAACCGGAATATTACGGGTAGCATCGTCCGATTTAAGGCCTTTAATAAGGCTGCTTCCTCGTATATTACCCAGTATCTCGTCCATAAAGATCATGTCTGGTCCAAGGCGGTCAAGATTATTTAAAGAGGAGCCGTCTGAGCATGATATGGTCTCATGCCCCTCGTCCTGGATGATATAATCTAAGATTTCCTTAATATCGGGGTTGTCCTCAATAACTAAAATTTTCAAAGGGTAATATTCTTAATGGTTAAATTTTTATATTAGTACAATAATAATGCTTTTTATATAAAATAAAAAAGTAATACTGTATTAATTCTGGAGAAAGATTTAGGTTGAAATAGATAATCAGAATTATTTATCATGTTGTGTGATTGTTGAAATTGCCGATATTGGTATTAAATATATTTCTTTTTATGCAGGAAACTTCAACAGGAAATGTAATTGTTACAATTATTGATGCAATAGCTACTATTTCTTTTTTTCACCCGGCGCAGAATTCATTGCCTTCAAAACTTTTAAGTGAACTGGCATTAGCTATTAAAGATGCAAGCGACAACGTCGCAGTACATGTTATTATTGTGAAAAGTGAAGGTGAGCGGACCTTTTGTGCGGGCGCAAGTTTTGACGAATTGCTGCAGATAAAAGATGAAGAAGCAGGTGCTATATTTTTCTCTGGCTTTGCCAAAGTGATCAACGCCTGCCGTAAATCGCGGAAGATAATCATTGGCCGGGTGCAGGGTAAAGCAGTAGGTGGGGGTGTGGGGCTGGCCGCAGCTACAGACTATTGCCTGGCAACCGAAGCAGCATCAGTTAAACTAAGCGAATTGGCTATCGGCATTGGCCCCTTCGTTATATCACCGGCAGTCATTCGTAAAACCGGATTAACCGCATTTTCGCATTTAACTATTAGGGCATCTGATTTTCAGTCAGCGCAATGGGCAAAGGAGAATGGACTCTATAATGAGATCTACCCTGATATTCAAAGTCTTGATGAAGCTGTCGGTGTGTTGGCAGCGAAACTTGCCTCATACCATCCTGAAGCACTCAGCGGCCTAAAGCAAATATTATGGGAAGGTACCGAAAATTGGGACGAATTACTTGCCGAACGGGCTGCAACCAGTGGTAAACTGGTGTTATCAGCATTTACTCAGCAAGCCCTCAGGAGCTTTTTAGAGGGAAAGCGATAATTTAAACCCGGACGGGTAACAAAATCAGAAAACAATATTCCTTAATATACACTTTATCTATTCTTTTCTTTTACTATTTTTTAATTATAAATTTATTTTTAATTATAAATCTCATTATTTTTAATTATAATTAAACAGCCAATTGTAACCTGCACGTCCAAAATAACGTTTATAGGGTAATCTTCTATTTTGATTAATGTCTAACGAGGGAAAGAGCAGAGCGATCGTTTTAATAAACCTGTTTACTATAATCATCGGCATTGTCGTAATGGCGGGGTGGGTATTTCACATACCTGTTTTTAAGCAAATTGTGCCAGGCTTTGTATTCATGGTGTTTAATACAGCAGTATGCTTTATATTATTTAGTATTGCTTTATTATCTACACTCTATCCGGCAAATAAATACAGGGACGCGTTATATTTTACAACTTCCTGTATTGGTACATTAATAGGTCTTATTACACTGCTTCAGTTCCTGTTCAATTTTAATACAGGTCTTGACGAGCTTTTTGTAAAAGACCCAACACCAATATCGGCAGCACATCTTTACGCAGGCCGGATGGCTTTCAATACAGCCGTAACTGTTGTCCTTTTTGGTGCGGGACTGTTATTGATCAGCAGCCGCAAACATCTGTTCGTATTCATCGGGCAATATCTTTTTCATGCAGTAAGTATCATTACGTCTGTTGCCTTAATAGGTTATTTGTTCGGTGTATCGCTGTTTCATTCGCTTTTGTATGTAAGCTCAATGGCTACCCATACGGCTATCCTTTTTTTCCTACTGTCTGTTACTGCATCGCTTCTTAACCCAACTGTAGGGATAACAAGCCTGTTTACAGGTAAACAGATCGGAAATATAATGGCCAGGAGGCTTTTCGGTTTGACTGTTCTGCTGGTGATTATTTGTGGTTCCGTACGGCTGCAAATAGACCGGTACTCAATGTTCTCGTCTGATATTGGGGTTTCATTGCTCGTGATCTGCTTTTTATTAACCAGTCTTGTAATTATATGGAATACGGCTATATGGTTAAATGGCATCGATCTGAAACGGAGCCAGGCTGAAGCGGAAGTGAAACGGATGAATGCCGAGCTTGAAAAAAGGGTTGAGGAAAGATCGGCAGAAATACAGAAAAGCGAAGCAAAGTATCGCTCATTGATCAGCCAGGCTTCGGATGCAATTTACCTGCTCGACCTTAATGGAAATTTCATTGACGTAAACGACAGCATGTGCGTAATGATAGGCTATAGTGGTGATGAATTGCTGAAAATGCATGTGACTGATATCATTGACCGCCAGGAGTTAAAAAATGACCCCTTACTATCAAGAATAGAATTATCAAAACAATCTGTTATACGCGAAAGGCGGTTCAGGCGTAAAGACGGTTCCATATTTACTGTGGAAGTAAATGTCAAGATTTTTCCTGATAATGGGGTATTGGTTATGGCCCGCGATATTTCTGACAGGAAGAAGATGGAGACCGAACTGCGCGAAGCCGAATTGAAATTCAGGACCATTGCTGATAAGTCAATAGTTGGTGTATATATTCTGCAATGTGGAAAGTTTATTTATTTAAACCCAAGATTTGCTGAAATATTTGGATACGAAGCAGACGAACTGATAGGTACGGATCCGGTAAATACCATCATCCATGAAAATTATCGCCACATAGCTATGGAAAACATCAGGAAACGTATCGAGGGAGAGCTGCAGAGTATCCAGTATGAGGCTATGGGTGCTAAAAAGGATGGCAGTACAAACTGGGTAGAATTTTATGGCAGCAGCGTATTGATCAATGGCGAGCGTACAATTATTGGTACTATGCTGGATGTAACTGAGCGCAAAGAGGCGGAAAACCTGATCTTAAAAGAAAAGATACTTTCAGATACGATCATCAACAGTTTACCTGGCATATTCTATCTGCTAACTGATGATGGCAGGTATTTACGCTGGAACTACAATCTTGAAAGAATAATGGGCTATAAGGCTGAAGAAATAGAGCATTTGAATATGATGCAGTTAGTAGCCCCTGAGGATCATCAATTGGTAGTTGAAACCATTGAAAAGGTATTTATAGATGGTTACAGCATGGTTGAGGCCCATGGGGTAACTAAAGATGGTAAAAGAATACCTTTCCTGCTAACCGGTATCCCGATCTTATATGAGGGCCAGCGATGCCTTTTGGGAACGGGTATTGATATTTCTTTAAGAATTAAGGCTGAAGAAGAACTGCGCTCGTCAGAACAAAAATATAAACTTCTGTTTGAAAATAGTCCGCTGCCATTATGGATGATAACAAAAGACGACCTGACCATTATTGCGGCAAATAATGCCGCTGCACGGCTTTACGAGTATACCAGGGACGAACTGATCAATAAGAGCATTACGATAATAAGAGCAAAGGATGACCGGGAAAGGGCACTTACGCGGTCTGAAGAAAGCTTAACTAATGTGACAGATCTGGGTATAGTACGCCATGAGAAAAAGGATGGTACGCAAATGTTCATTAACATAATAGCCCAGGATATAATTTTTGAAGGACGGGAAGTAAGACTTTCATTTACAAATGATGTTACCGAAAGGTTAAAGGCAGAGGAGTCATTACGAAAGTCAGAGGCAAATCTGAAGACCATTCTGGATACCACCGACACCGCCTATGCATTGCTGGATATGCAATTTAAAGTACTTGCATTTAATCAGAAGGCCATTGAGTTTGTGCAGATAAATTATAACCATGTTGCCCAAAAGGGTGACTTGCTTTCAGATTATTTTCCGCATGAACGTTTCCCACAGTTTTTAGATTTTATCGGAGAGGTAATGAAAGGCAATTCGATAAATTATGAAATTGACTATCCGCAAAAGGATGGAACCGTATTTTGGTATGATGTACATTTATCGCCAATTATAGACGATAATAAAAAGATATTGGGTATGCTGATGGCGCTTTATGATATTACAGAGCGTAAAGAGAATGAGCAGAACCTGCGTAATGCTTATGACCGCATACAGGGCCATGTTGAGAGTATAAAACATATGGCCTGGAAACAATCGCACCTGATGCGCAGTCCACTCGCTAATTTGAAGGCTTTAGCTGATATATTAAAATGGCATCCCGCAGACGATGAGGCTATGCAGCATTTCCAGGCTGAGCTGGCTCGTATGGACGCCATTATTCATGAAATGGCGCAGGAAGCCTCAGAGCATGACCGATAATTTAAGATCAGTCCGTTATACAATATCATACCCCTTTAATCCTAAAAATTTTGAATAACGCTTTGCCGCACTATTAAGAGTTGCCAGTGTGACTTTGCTTAAAGGCTTAAAAGGATCAAGACGCACAATTAACTTATCTTTTTTGATCTCCTTCTTCCAGATACCCATAACCTTTCCATTAACAATAAGGGTATGGTTAAAGATAGTCCCTCTCGGATCAGATTTATGCAGATATTTTGCTTCAATAGCCGAGCTGCGGTCTTTATAGCTTACAATATATTCGTCATAGTTAGGCAGCAGGTAAACGTTAGCAGGTTTGGTAGTGTTTAAGCCTGTATCCGCAAACCAGTAAATATTACTCCCCACGGTTTCATTCGTAAGTTTATGCTTTACCATTTCCAGGCCAGCCTTACAATCTGCTACAGTGAGACCACTCCACCAGGCATAATCGGGTAATGTGGCCGGGCCATGCGCAGTAAAGTAACGTTCGGCGAGAGTGCCTAATGCCTCTTCGCGGCTTAATGTTTTGCTTTTGGGAACACGCTCATCCAATAAGGCATAAGTGAATTTTTTATCCTTCCGGCCACCGCTGCAAACCAATTGCCGCAGCTCCAATTCCATCATAATGTGTACAAAACGATGTTCATCAATGGCTATCCCGGCGTTTTTTAACAGATCAGTTAGCTCAATACGATCTGATTGTTTACCGCCATCAAGTGCTTTGGTTATTACGTTGATACATTTGGTAAACACATCGTCGGTCAATTCCAGTTGCCGGTGCCTGGTAGCCGCTGTGGCATGTACGCGTGCTGCAGTGAGGTTAAGCATCCATCGCACATCTTCAGGGGCTATAAAATGCCACGTAGGGCGCATCACATGCGTGCGGATAATATCACCATTGGCAAATGCTTTTTCGATCAGGTCATCAGACGTATCTTTTAGCCGTTGACCAAGTGCCCATTTGGCACCGGCATAATCCTGCGCCTGTACAGCGCCGAGCCACCGTACTATTTCCGCAGGTTTTGTGAGTTTAGGTTCGGCCAGGTGCTGATTTTGCAGCCGCATCAGGTTTATATCAAACCCTGGCATTAAAAGCTATCTCCTTCATACCGGTTTAAGCGATTGCGCAACCGGCGCATTTCTTCCTGTATATTTTCAATTCGCTGCAGCAGGTGAGTTATAGCTTCTATTCCGGCTATATTTATTTCCAGTTCATTATGCAGGCGTACCATTTTTTCAAGTTTTTGCAGTTCCGATTCGGGAATATATTCTGTTTTATCGATCACCTGTATCTTCACAAGCCCGGCCTGGTTAAGCGAATTAATAAAAGTATATTCCACCTGGTGCCAGGTACAAAAATCAGAAGTAGTTATTAAAGCTGCTTTCGTCATGATCTTAATTTTTTATGCTTTCGCGCTTTCAGCTAGCTCGGTGAACAGTTGTTTTTGTTTTTCAGTGAGTTTGGTCGGAACCTGGATATCATAAGTAACCAGCAGGTCACCGAACTCGCCTTCCTTTTTATAAACAGGCATTCCCTTCCCTTTCAGCTTTACCGTTGTGCCGTTTTGTGTTCCGGGTGCTACCTTTATTTTCACTTTGCCCGTAAGGGTATCTATAGTTACCTCGCCGCCTAAAACTGCCGTATACAGGTCGAGTTTGGTTGTGGTATACAGATTGGCACCATCTCTGCGGAAATGCGGATCATTTGGAACCACAAAAGTGATGTACAGGTCGCCACCCGGGCCGCCATTTACACCGGGGCCGCCATGACCCGCTATTTTGATAGTTTGCCCATTCTCAACCCCGGCAGGTATCGTAATGCGGATATTCTTCCCATTTACCGTAAGCGTTTGTTTATGCGATTCGCTTATGTCCTTTAAACTAAGTTGTAATTCTGCATTATAATCCTGTCCGCGATAGCGGGCTTGCCTGCCGCTGCTGCGGCCACCTGCACCGCCAAACATCGACTGGAAAAAATCAGAAAAATCGCCTGAGCCAAAATCTTCATAACTCTCAAAACCTTGCCCATGACCGCCGCCAAAACCACTATATGTTCTGCCGCCGCTTTGTGCACGCTGCTGCTGTGCATATTTTTCGTATTCCTCGCCATGCTGCCAGTTCTCGCCATACTTATCATACTTTTTGCGCTTTTCCGGATCGCTCAAAACCTCGTTGGCTTCATTTATCTGCTGAAATTTTTTGTTGGCCTCGGTATCATTCGGGTTAAGGTCGGGGTGATATTGCCGCGCCAGCTTGCGGTATGCCGACTTGATGTCTTTTTCGGTAGCGTTCTTCTCAACACCGAGTATTTTGTAATAGTCAATAAAAGCCATATTACGCTAATTAACCTTGCGAGGGTGACTTAAGTTTTATTGTTATAAAAATAGCACAATTTGTTTGGAAGAAAGTGGTCAGAGATCGCAAGTTGTATACAAATTAGCTGTGGCTGTTATAATTTAAGCGCTATTTATACCATATTTGCACTATGGGCAAAATATGGCAGAAATCCGTTACTGTTAATGAATTGGTAGAGAACTTTACTGTTGGCCGTGACCGCGAATTCGATGCGCAAATGGCTGCCTTTGATGTTTTGGGTTCGCTTGCCCATACCCGTATGCTAAATAGCGTAGGACTGCTTGATAAAGAAGACCTCGACGCAGTGCAGAAGGAGTTGAAGATGATCTATCGCGAGATCGAGGCCGGGGATTTTTCCATCAGCGATGATGTGGAAGATGTGCACTCGCAGGTGGAATTTCTGTTAACACAACGTATCGGCGATGCGGGTAAAAAGATACATAGCGGCCGCTCCCGTAACGACCAGGTACTGGTGGATCTGAAACTCTTTTTCAGGCATGAGTTACAGGAAGTGGTTGATGATATCAACTCGCTTTTTAAACTGCTGATCAAATTGAGCGAAAAGCATAAAGATGTTCTTTTGCCGGGCTACACCCATTTACAGGTGGCGATGCCATCGTCATTCGGTTTATGGTTTGGCGCCTATGCCGAGAGTCTGGTTGATGATCTTGAAGTGCTGTTAGCAGCCTATAAGGTAACTAATAAGAATCCCCTGGGTTCAGCAGCAGGTTATGGTTCCTCCTTTCCGCTTAACCGTACAATGACAACCGAATTGCTCGGTTTTGAAAACCTCAACTATAACGTGGTATATGCGCAGATGGGAAGAGGTAAGACCGAAAGGATCATCGCGCAGGCTATTGCTAATGTTGCAGCTACTCTGGCTAAAATGGCAATGGATCAAACGCTGTATCTTAGCCAGAATTTTGCTTTTGTTAGCTATCCTGATACCCTGACCACCGGCAGCAGTATCATGCCACATAAGAAAAATCCGGATGTATGGGAGATCATGCGGGGGAAATGTAACAGGCTGCAGGCTTTACCTAATGATGTAGCAATGATGACCACCAACCTGCCATCGGGTTATCATCGTGAACTGCAATTACTGAAAGAACTGTTATTCCCGGCCTTTACTGAACTGAGGAACTGCCTGCAAATGGCAGCCTTTATGTTCCAGCATATTGAAGTAAAGCAGAATATTCTGGACGACTCCAAATATGCTTATCTGTTCAGTGTGGATGAGGTAAATAAGCTGGTTTTAAGCGGGACGCCGTTCAGGGATGCCTACCGGCAGGTTGGTGCGCAAATTGAACAAGGTAATTTTGACCCTGAGAAGAAAGCCAACCATACGCATGAAGGAAGTATAGGCAATTTAAATAACGACCAGATAACTGCATCCATGAATAAATTACTTAGCAGTTTCAATTTTGCTCGGGTTGAGAAGGCTATTAAACAATTGGTTGAGTAATAGTGAAATAATGAACGGACAAAACCGCAGCGATATTTATCCCGGCCTGGAAGTGGATATAATTCTAAAGAAAGACCAGCGCACGGGCAAACGGACCAGGGGGATAGTGAAAGATCTGCTTACCAGTGCTGCTTACCATTCCCGTGGCATAAAAGTTCGCCTCGAAGACGGGCATGTAGGCCGTGTTGCGGAAATAATGGAATAGTTTATTCAAACATTATTTTTTAGAAAACTTCCGGTCAATTCTTAATAAAACTATACTTTAGTCTTTCTGACTAAAACTATGACAAACATTTTAAAGAAACCAACCCCTAACTTATTTCTGCGGATGGACGCCCAACACCGCTTAATGGTGAACCTGGGCGTAAGCGCAATTGTATTGTATTTTGTTTTTAACCGGTTTTCGTTACCGATTGTGATTTTACTTACCTGGATGACGTTTGCCTTAACGGCTATTACCCTGCTTTGGATCACTTTTTTATTAAGCCATCCCCGTGAGGTACGTAAAATAGCCAAGCTGCAAGATTCGAGCCGGACGGCGTTATTTGGTTTCGTAATTATTGCCGCAGTTGTTAGTTTATTGGCGGTTTATTTTTTGCTGAAGTCGGCTAAGGGCCATAATTCTGCACAAACAACTGAACATATATTATTAGCTATAGCGGCAGTTTTTACTTCCTGGTGGTTGGTACACACTATTTTTACCACGCGATATGCACACCTGTACTATGATGAATTCAGAGATGATGGTACGCCGAGGAAAGGCGGAGGGCTGCAATTCCCGGATGAAACGGAACCTGATTATCTTGACTTTGTTTACTTTTCTTTTGTTATCGGCATGACATTCCAGGTATCAGACATTGAGATAACCTCGCGGCATATCCGTCGGCTGGCATGGGTGCATGGGCTTATCTCATTTGTTTTCAATACGGCTATCGTGGCATTGAGCATCAATGTGATATCGGGCTTGGTATCGCAATAAAGTTCAGCCTGCAAAATACAATAGTTTTTGCTGAATGTTGCCTATCTTGTTTCCATGTTTTTTACCGAAGACTTTATTTTACGGGCTGAATTATCGATAGATATCTGATTATTAAGCAAAGTGTATTGCCTCAGATTTTGAAACGCTTCAGCTTTATTGCCTAAGGCCTGGTTTAGTTCGAACAATAAATAGTGCGCATCACGTGTATATTGCCGGGCGCCTGATTGCTCCGCATCGCTTAAAAGCTCCTTGCCTTTGCTTAGCGCCAAGTTCAGTTCCCCCATTTGCTGATAGGTTCTGCCAAGCTCCAATGTTACGCGCATGATCCAATTGCGGTTATTTTCACCTGCGAAATCAGCAAGGGCACTATTCAGGTAATGAAGGGCAGTATTATAGTCTTTAAGTTTAAGATATACCGCACCGAGGAGCGCATACGGTTTGGATAATAATTTAGGGGAGAGACGGCCTTCATCTTTGATGTATAATTGATAATGATACATAGCGGAATCATATTTCCCGGCCATGTAATAAGTTTCGCCAACTTTGAGGTTGACGTATATTTTCATATTTCGATCTGTAACCCGGCCATAATAATCCAAAGCGGTTTCATAGTCGCCCACATCCGCATAAAGCTGCCCTAATGGTATAAATGCTGCCTCATCATAAGAACCAAGTGCTTTCATACAATATTGAAAAGATTCTTCGTAGTGGCCTCGTTCTTCTTCTTCAGCGGCAATTAATCCATAAGAATTCGCCAGGTCTACAGGGTCATGAAGCTGGCTGAAAATCTGAGTCGCTTTGCTGAATTGCTCTTTTGCCAGATCAAATTTGCTTTTCGCCCAAATACCCAGACCCAGCAACAAATAGGCTTTTGCCAGAAGTTTTTGTGCATTTGCTCGATTGAAAAAAACAATAGCCTGATTACTATTTGCTATCACCTCATCGAAATTACCGATTTCATAGTTCACATTACCCAGATTATAGAATGCTACTCCGGCGCCTATCGGATAACCATTTTTTTGTGACTCGCTAATTGCAGATGAAGCGTATTGTTTAGCGTTGTCAAAAATTCGCATACCCCAATAAACTTCGCTGAGTTCGTTAAGGCAATCAATTCTTTTTGAGCTCTGCAATGCGGGCAATGCTTTCTTCAAACTATCGACCTTGTTTTGCTGCGCGTGTAAACTTAGTTTGCATAAAAGCAACAGGAAGAGTAGGATATATTGATAATTCCGATGGGCAGTCATATTGTATTTTAAAGTTACAAATTATCCGAGCCATGATCGAAATGCCAGACGGCAAGTGAGTAACTAACTACCCTTATTGGTAACCTGCGGATTTGAATGAGTCATTTGAGCAGAACAGACTTATAGAGGAAATGCGACTCCCGTGATCTCTTGGCACAAGTCTAAAAATCGTTCCTGTAATGTCACGCTATCAGCTTCCATGTTATAGCGACTTTGTTTTTGATGAAAGAAATAACGTCCGCTTACCTTCACTTTTTCATCATCACTTGCAGCCAGCCACACTTGCGTCTCGTATCCTTTTTGCAAGTCATCGGGTGCGCCTTTTCCGCCCATCTTGGTAGGAACCCAGCCAGGGTCAACAGAATTGGCGTAAACCTGCGGCCATTTTCGTGCTATTGCCTTGCATAGCATCAGTACGTGCAGTTTTGAATCGGAATAACTGATATGGCTACTGCCTATTTTAAGACCTTCCAGGTTTGGACGTCCGCCCAGGTGCATACCCGAACTCAGATAAATAAGCCGCTTCGGCTTTTGGATCACGCAGGTCAAAATATAAGGAGCCAAGGTATTGACGATTAATATATCATTTGCAGCGACTTGATAAACCCCGGCATTATGTATTACGGTATCGAACTGACCAATCTTATTTACTTTTTCTCCAAGCTTTTTGATTTCGTCTATATTGGACAAATCCGCCGTTAAGGCAGTTATTGCACCGGTTGTTTGGCTAAGAGCTTGTTCTGCGCGTGCTGCATTGCGGCCATGAAGTACCACGTGGTGACCCTGTGCAATTAGTGCCTTTGCGGCCATCAACCCAAGGCCGTCTGCTGAGCCGGTAATAAAAATTTTTGCCATCGGTTTTCTGACTAATTTAAATTACGATATTCATTAGGGGGCATACCTGTCTTCTGCTTAAACAATCTTGTAAAATGGTGCGGATATTTAAATCCCAATTCAGTTGCCACCTCACCAATGGTTTTCGAGGAATCGAATATTTTTGTTTTAGCTTCATCAATGACCTTTGATTGTATATAATCCAATGCTGTGCTCCCGGTTTCCTTCTTAACAAGGTCGCCAAAGTAATGAGGAGAAAGGAATAGCTGTTCAGCACACCAGGTTACAGAAGGCAGACCAGAGTATTGAGCTTTGTCCGATTTGAAATACTCGCTCAATAAATTTTCAAATCGTATCAAAACATCTTTGTTGGAATGGCTTCTGGTAATGAATTGGCGGTCATAAAAACGCGTGCAATAATTCAAAAGCAATTCAAGGTAAGAAACGATAAGCGTTTTGCTATGCTTATCAATGTTTTGTTCTATTTCGGCTGAGATTTTCCCAAGACATTCTACAATAATCTTTCGTTCTTTTTTTGAAAGGTGCAAAGCCTCACGCACCTCGTAAGAAAAGAAGGTGTAGTCCTTGATGTTTTTGCTTAACTGTGTTCCTTTGATCAGATCCGGATGAAAGATCAAAGCATAGCCGGATGGTTTCATTTCGGTATCGCTGTCCACACCATAAATCTGGCCCGGCGATACAAAAACCAATGTGCCATCATGGTAATCGTATGGCTGTCCACCATAATTCATTGCACCACAATGCTTATCCTTAAGGAACACAGCGTATACATTCATATACTGCCGAAACCGATGTACATTCCCTACATCATCGAGATTTACCACACTGATTAAGGGATGCAGCGTATCAACCCCGACATAATTGTTATACTGATACACGCTATCAATTCTTCTAATCTCTTCCATCTGCTGAAAATTACTATACAAATTTATTCATTCCATTCCTCCATAATAAACTGATAGCGCGAAATCAGGAAAACTGGTAGATTAAACTGTATCCTGTGTAATATCAATGAACGAAACACGTGGGAAATTTGCACAATGATTTGCTGATCGATCAGGTCGGAATAGTTTGAGAAGCAAACGGAGTAGATAATCAATCGTAAAATTTTAAAAATGGAAAGAGTAATTGTAAATATTACCATAGATCTGAACAAAGTCCCGAATCTGCAAGAGCTTCTTCCGAAAGAACAGGCTGTAGTGGCAAAATGGAAAGAAGAAGGCATACAAGAACATTTGTTCCTGAATGGAGATCAAGGTGCCATACTTGTCTTCAAGGATATTACTGTAGATAAAGCAAAAGAACTTATTCCCTTATTACCCCTTGTGCAATATGCCGACAAGGTGGAGTACCAAAGTGTCCAAAAATATTATTAAAGACAATTGGATGGTATTTACCCGCAACCATCAAGCAGAACCATGGAATATATAAAATTAAATAATGGTGTAAAAATGCCAAGCGTGGGGTATGGTGTTTTCTTAGTATCACCCGAAGAATGTGAGCGTTGCGTATTGGATGCTCTCAGCGTTGGTTACCGTCATATAGATACCGCACAAGCCTATTATAATGAGGAGGGCGTAGGGAATGCTATTGTTAAAAGCGGAATACCGCGGAATGATCTGTTCATTACTACTAAAATATGGATTACTAATGCCGGCTACGACAAAGCAAAAGCATCCATACAGACCTCACTCCAGAAACTCCAATCGGATTATATAGACCTGTTGCTTATCC
>JBQCEA010000696.1:0-4528 GCA_051960695.1 Mucilaginibacter sp.
TAAAACATATACTTTTAAGAAAGAAGAACGTTTATGTAATAAAAGGCTCATTGACGAGCTTTTTCATAACGGTTCTTCTTTTTTATGTTACCCATATAAGATTTCATGGCTCATTGTAAATGAACCATTTGAATTTCCGGCGCAGATACTTTTGTCGGTATCAAAAAAGCGTTACAAACGCGCGGTAGACCGCAACCTCATCAAGCGGCGCATCCGCGAAGTTTACCGGCTGCATAAACAACAGCACTTATATTCGCTATTAGGCAACACCGGGAAGAAGATCATATTTTCAGTTGGTTATATAGGTAAAGATATTGCGCCTTATGACTTTTTTGAAAAGAAGATGTTAAAGCTACTGGCCGAACTTTCAGCACAGACCACGAAATGAAAGTGATAATAAATATATTGAAAAGCATTATTGGGGGTATCTTTCTTATCCTCATCAGGATATATCAATATTTTATTTCTCCGATAACCGGCCCGGCATGCCGCTATACACCCAGCTGCTCGCAATACGGCGCTGAAGCCATAAAAAAACACGGCGCATTTAAAGGCGGCTGGCTCACTATAAAACGAATATGCCGTTGTCATCCCTGGGGTGGCCATGGTTATGATCCTGTACCTTAATTTAGTCATAAGCCGGAAGTCTTAAGTCTCGGGCCAAATGTAATGGGACGTAGATTCTGGACTTAGGACGTAGAACTTAAGACTTAGAAAAATGATACTGCAAATAGAAACAGCAACTACAGTATGTTCGGTTGCGCTGGCACAAGACGGTAACACACTGGCTTATAAAGAGGTTGAGCAGCGTAATATACATGCTGAAGCCTTAACCGTTTTTATTGATGAGCTCTTAAATATCGCCGGTAAAAGTTATCCCAATTTAGATGCTATAGCTGTAAGCAGCGGTCCGGGCTCATATACAGGCTTGCGAATAGGTGTTTCTACAGCTAAAGGTTTATGTTTTGCGTTGGATAAGCCACTGATCGCCGTTGAAACCTTAAAAGCCATGGCCGACGGCCTCATTTCATCGAACTCATTTGATATTTCTGATAAAACTTTACTGTGCCCGATGATAGATGCGCGGCGCATGGAAGTTTTTACAGCCATATTCGATAGCAAAGGAAACAAGATAAGGCCTACCTTGGCTGAGATCATAGATCAGAATAGCTTTGCTGATCTATTGCAAAACCATGAAATCCTATTTTTTGGAGATGGCGCTGCGAAATGCCGTGAAGTTTTAGGAAACAATCCTAACGCGAGAATAATTGACAATTTTGTTAATTCAGCCCGGTTCCTGGCCAAACGAGCTGAAGAAAAATATCAGGCAGCTGATTTTGAGGATGTGGCTTATTTTGAGCCTTATTATCTCAAAGACTTTATCGCAGGCAAGAAATCGGTATAAATTACCAGTTGGTTTTAAAAAGGCGGTTGTATAACCGGCCAAGGAAACCCTTTTCCCCGGTAGGTATTACGCTTGCATTCAGCGGATGCTCTATTACAGGCCCGAATTTCATTGAAAAGCCCAGGAAGAAGCTGGCGCCGGTAAATGCCCCGCCGGTATAGGTGGCAAAGTTGCTTTTAGCCATTGCAAAACTTACCGTCTGGAAAAGCCTGTCGCTGCCTATAAAGAATTCGCCATTATAAGTTTTGTACATCAATTGTGTGCCCAGATTAAACAGGCTTTCATTATCGTAAGTAGCTGTTAAGCTAACGTTATAATGCTCGTACTGGAAACGGTTCACTAATGCTCCCGTTACGCCGTTATACCACAACTCTTTCGAGACGATCAACGTGGGGGAATATTTGAACGTTTGGTCGTCATTCAGCCAGTATGATTTATTTGCGCTCAACTCAAAGCGGGCATCTGTTGGAGCATTGAATGAGGTTACATGCTCGGTGCCGCTTTTTAAGATAGAATTAATGGCGTTGTATACGCTATCCTCTCTCTTCGGCCCTGAGATATTCGTTGCGGTTTGTGTCCCATTAAAATTGAACTCAGAAGAGGCATTATACCAGTGAATAAAACCAAGGTCCTTAAGATTAGCCTGGAAAGTTATCCCTTCCTCTGTTTTATAGGTGGTACCCAGACTTATTTGCACACCCGGACTACGCGTTACAGGTAAAAAGCTTCTGAAATCAAGTTTTCCTGGCCCTTTGCTCTGGTAATACTTGCCACTAAGTGATATTGTAGCGGCATCGTCGGCCCTGTCAAAGCTCACCTGCGATTGATTGATGTCGACCTTGTTATAATCCGTTCCTAATAAAAAGCCCAGCTTGGCGCCAAAAGCTAACCGCTTGGTTACTTCTTCGCGATAGCTTAAGCCAATGGCATCGTATACCTGGTATTGATAATGGTCATTTAAAATATCAAAGTAATTATCATTCGGGAAAGCTGTCGAACCATTAAAAATGGCAAAAGATTCGTCAGTAAATGCCCCGCGTCCTTCGGCTTTGGTTTCTAAAAAAAATCCGACCTCTGAGTTTCCTTTAAGGCTGCCAAATACTTTAAACATCAGTTCATAAGCACTGGCATCGGCATTGGCATAATTATATTTTCCCTGGCCAATTTGCAGCCCGGTATAATTGAATTTTGATCCGTACAGCCTGTTTACAACAGATGCCTGTGCATCACCTTTTAAATAAAAGCTGCCATTTATATTAGGGATCAGGAAGTTAAATGCATAATGCTTGCTGGTATCAGGCACGAACGAAAACTGTGATGGGTTTTCGAATGAATCATACAGGGTGCCTGTATTATACTGCGAAAACTGCTGTGCAAATCCCCCGGATGCTATTAATAATAATAAACAAAAAGCAAGTAAAAACTTCTTCATAGACTGGTCCAGGGCGCTATAGCAATAAATGTTATAGAACTAAAAAACAATCAAAAAATATATGTAAACTAAAAATTAAATATTATTAGCTATTGCTTTAAACGGAAATTTACGCGCAGGGTTCTATAAAAACGCGGATTTTTTAAAAAGTATTCTGGGTTGAAGTAGTATCACTATGCAAACCCATGCAAAAGTTTGTGTAGTAGTTTTTCTCAGATGAGGTTAGCTGAAGGGAAGCCCCATAAAAATTTTTCCAGCCGGGTTGTATGTTTTCAAAGTAATTATAAAAGGCCGGTTTCATATCCTCTTTAAACAATTGAAGTGCATTTTTAAACTGGATAAAAAAAGATATATTGCTTCTTTCGGCAGGCAGCTCACTAAACTGACTGTAACCGTCAGTTTTATTAAGGAACTTGTGGTTCAGATAGCTGTCTTTATAACTGGCCAACTCAGAAGGGCTATTTGCTAATACCAGGTAGTTATCCATCATGATAAAATAGGGGCGCTTTAATGTACTGAAAGCCTCACCCAAAAGTATCTGTGGTATATTATCAAAGTTGAATTGTCCAGAATTATCGTTATTCATCCGGCTGATATTGATCAGCAATGCGCGCATTTTGGAACCATCAGTGGTTTGTATAATAGCGATCTTTTCACGATAATGTGTAGTCACTAAGGCAAATTCGTTTCCCAATAATTTTGAAAACTCTTTAACAAGCGATACGCCGGTTTGATTACTTACCTTATTTAAAACTGATGTCCGCTGGGTTTTAAAATCGGTATTCATTTGCCGGTCGGCCAGATCCGATCTGAATTTCTCCGGATCAGAAATTCCAAAATTCGTGTAATAAGCCGTGGTTGAAGGAAATATCTCTTTCAGTTGATTTACAACAGGCTGCTGAAACCTGAATATACTTAGATAACCCTCGTCCGGCACTTTTTGTACTTCCGTAGTGCCGTTAAACATCAGGGCATCTGTCTTATAATTCATGCTCAATGCGGCGAATGCTGGTAATTGCCTGAAGGTTCTAAAAACATCCGGGTTCTTATTGATAAAAAGTTGTTCAAACAAAGGCGATAGCTCTTTATAATTCACATACAGGTTTGCGAGTGAGTTAGAGTTCTGCTGATCAGACATCAGAACAAAAGCTTGCGGCTGCGTTTTATAATCATAATTGGCGCAGCTCTCTATCAAGTCTTTTGAGAAGCTACCCGAAAGTGTATGCTCGTCCTTGTTGATGAGGTAGAACCGCCGCTTTACATCGTTCAGGTAAACACTATAACCTGGCTTGCCTCCAATATTTATCGCTGCGATCACCATGCCATTTTTTTGCTGCCGCGACAATTTCTCCAAAAGTTCTGGCTGAAAATCTTTAGAAATAGCGATAGTAAGCAGAAAATCGATAGTGTTGCCTTTTTGCGGATGCAGGGAAATGTACAGGTTTTGCCCGTTCAGGTAGGGTGTCATCAGCGAATTTTGCAGCAGATCTTTGCGTAACGCTGCAAGCTCATCCATTTTATCCTGCCCGATAATATTTGCAAATAGCTTATTGCCGGAGAAGATATCATAAAAATCCTTATCGTTATTAAACTCTACGATCAGGGAAGCATCGTTCGGTATCGTTCGCAGTACCAGGGAAGTATGCTGGGTAGAAGCGCTTAATCGACGGAAATAAAAGACCGTTACAAAT
>JBQCEA010000697.1:0-2020 GCA_051960695.1 Mucilaginibacter sp.
AACGTTCCAGAAAACAGGCTGAACAGGGCTTGCTTACACCACACGACGAAGTAATGAAAAAATATGCTAAATATCTATGAGTTTAGCGATAGTCTGGACTGACGAAGCCACAACCACATTCGATGATACGGTTATTCAAATAGAGAGCAAATGGAGAAATCCTTCTGCTGAAAAATTTGTGAAAGCTGCCCATAAAATAATCAATTCCATCTCAAATCAGCCTTATTTGTTCAAAGCATCACATAATGAAAATGTTCGGCAGGCGGTTATTACCGGGCAAACATCCATGTTCTATGAAGTTCATTCGTCTCATATAGTTATCCTATTTTTCTGAGACAACCGGCAAGAGCCAATTCAGTAATACCCCCAAATCTTTACAATCCGTCAACAACCGCTTGGCTATTTTTGTGTCTTTCTAAATATAATGGACGCAAAAAACATCCGCCTCAGCATATTAGACCAATCACCGGTACGTAAAGGCGTTACCGCCGAACAAGCAGTACAGGAAACTGCCGAGCTTGCCCGATATGCCGACCAACTGGGCTATACACGGTTTTGGGTATCTGAACATCATAATACTGGTAGCCTGGCAGGCTCGACCCCGGAAGTACTTTTAGCTTACCTGGGCAGTCAGACCAAAAATATCCGTATAGGTTCAGGCGGTGTGATGATGCCTAACCATAGTACCTTAAAGGTTGCTGAAAATTTCAGGATGCTGGAAGCGCTATTCCCGGGTCGGGTTGACCTCGGTATGGGCCGCGCGCCGGGTACTGACCGGCTAACTGCTGCTATGCTTAATCCATCGAACCAGTTCAGCGAGCAGGAGTTTATTCAGCAATTGTACGATCTGTACGATTATTTCCATGATACCGGCGAACCCGGCACACCACAATCTAAAATAAGGGCCATACCACAAGTGCAAACCGTACCCGATATGTGGCTGCTCAGCTCGAGCGGGCAAAGTGGTTTGTTTGCTGCACATTTCGGTATGGGTTTATCATTCGCACACTTCATTAATCCTGTCGGCGGGCCGCAAGCCGTTGCACTTTATCGCGACCGCTTTAAACCTTCGGAAGACCGCGCCGAACCGGCTGCCAGCGTAGCCATCTTTGCATTCTGTTCTGAGGATGAAGAAAAGATCGGGCGGCACCAGAAATTAATGGATTTCCGGTTCAACCAGTTTGAAAAAGGGAAAGGCATTACACCAGTTGGATATGAAGATATTAAAGATGTGACCTATACAGCCGACGAAATGGTGCGCATACAGCACAACCGCAAAAGGGTTATAACCGGCACCCCGGCCGAAATGAAAGAAAAGTTAACCAACCTGGCTCTTGAATATGATGTAGACGAAATTATTGCTGTCACCATCACCGAGGATTTTAGCGACCGGCTGGAATCATACCGCTTGCTGGCTGAACAGTTCGGGTTAAAAAGCATTTGATCTTATTCAATCTGCCCCCTTAATACAATTAATTTTCTTTCAAACTATGAAAATGGCAAGATACTTGTTGTTTTCTAAAGAAAGTAAATTAATCTATAACTTATGGAAACCATTGAAAAATCAGTTGATGTATTAAACGATCTCATTGAGATCAATAACGACCGTGCAGCCGGCTTTGAAAAAGCAGCAAGGGACCTGGACGATAGTAATAGTGATCTCCAAAGCATATTCCGCAGTTCTGAAGAGGAAAGCAGGCGGTTCAGCATGGAGTTGAGGCAGTGTGTAAACCAATTAGGCGGCGATGCAGAACACGGCAAAAGCGCCAGCGGTGCCATTCACCGTGCATGGATAGATGTGAAGGCAACCTTCGGCGGCGATGACCGTGAAAGCATATTAGCAGAATGCGAACGTGGCGAAGACGCGATTAAGAAAGCGTACAATGATGCGCTATCAAACTCGGATCTTTCACCAGACGTTACATCGATAGTTTCGAGGCAGCAGGAAAGTATAATAGCATCCCACAACAGGATAAAGGCCTTACGCGACAGCGCATAACCGATAACAGAATTATTTAAT
>JBQCEA010000698.1:0-3371 GCA_051960695.1 Mucilaginibacter sp.
CTATTGCTATAGGCGAATGCTCAACATTGCCAACCGCAACGGTATTAAAAGAGCAGCCTAAGTGGACATTTTTTATGAGCTGGAGCGAGCTGACCTTTAGCAGCAATACAAACGCACAGATCAGCAGCCTGTACAATTCTCCAAATGTTATCAACCTGAACACTATGCCCGGCTGGAAATGATCCTGAGTGCTGAAAAGCGTTCTTTAAGGTAAATAGCAACACTAAGTTTTGTTAACGGTTATAAGTGTTTGATTTTTAGTCGGAAAACATGAAAAAAAGTATCATATCAGAAACCATTTCCCTATTATACAGATGGCGGTTTATTCGGATTAATAGCGTTTATTTATAACGCGGTAATGTTAAAATAGTATTATAGTAATTGCAGCCTGTTTATTAAGTTTGACGATCGTTTATAAACACTAACTATGCCCGTATTTTTCGGGCATAGTTGATTTTTCTCCTCACGATCATGAAAAAGGTTGTAATTGCAGGTGCTGTTCTGGTATTGCTGTTGCTGCCATTTATATCCATTGCCCAATACATTTCTCAGCAGCTTGATAACAGTAACGGATTGTCAAACAGTTGTATCAACAGCATATTGTGCGACAAGGATAACCTGGTTTGGTTTGGCACCTGGGATGGCCTAAATTGTTTCGATGGAAATAATGTCCATGTATTCAATTACGAAAAAGCCGGGCCGAACAAGAATACGCTTGCCTGTAATGTGATCTACCAGGTTGCGGAAGACCATGACCGCAATATATGGCTGGGTACGGTGGAAGGACTATCCCGTTATAACAAAACGACAGGCAGCTTCAGCAATTATTTTTATAGTCCCACCAAGGCTATTTCGAATGGGTATACCGTAGCTGTTTCGCCCAATGGTGATGTTTATGCCGCGCGCAGGAACAGCTCACAGATATATGTCTATAACCGCGCACAAGACCGTTTTCAAAAAGTAATGATCGATGGACTGAGCGATTTTATGTTGCTGCAGATATTGATCGATAACCAGGGACATCTTTGGCTGTCAAAAGATAAGGGAACACTGGAAGGATTTAGACTGGTAAATGGTAAGTTCTATAAGCTCGAAAAATATGTGCCGGTTGCTGATGTCGATAATATTTTTTATTGCAATCGCCAGGTGTTTTACCAGAACACCCGCAATGAACTTTTTTGCATAGGCCGTGATCTGGTGCCCCACAAGGTTGCTGCTTTGCCACACGAGATACGTTCTATAAATTACTTTAAAAATAACTACTTCATTGCCTGGTCATCTAAAGGTGTTGCTCAATACGATGATCAATTCAAGGAATCAGCCGACCTTATTAATGATATACCCCTTCTGCAAAATGTCCGCATAACTTCAGTTATGACCGATGGCCGCAATCTGCTATGGCTGGGAACAGATGGTAACGGCGTGTTTAAATTGACCCGCAAGGAAAATTACTTTGGGCTGGTCAAACAGCAGGGTAACGGCCAGGGCTTCCATATTCCCGTAAGGGCGTTCTGTGAGGTAAACGGTGAGCTTTGGATAGGAACAAAGGGTAATGGCATCATTACACTGCAAAACTGGGACCGCGAGAATGTTACGTATTCCAACATCACTACCTTTCATACAAACGTCGACCTGTTGGATAACTGCGTTTATTCGATCGTGAAAGGTAATGACGGGTTGGTTTATATTGGTTCAGACGCACCCGGGATTACGGTTTATGATCCCGCAAGCAGGCGCTTTATTAAGTGGGCAGATATATTGAACACTAAAAAGTTCCCATATTTTGGCTCGGTTCATTGCATATTGTTTGATCATGACGGTTCTGCCTGGCTTGGCCTTAATGAAAGCGGCCTTATCCATTTGAAATTGGGGAAAATGCTTGATGGCTCACTGGCGTTGGAATACTTCCATCAGTATCAATATAATGATAATGGGTCAGGCCCGGCTAATAATGTTATTTACAGTTTAGCGCAGGGTGATGATAACCTGTTATGGATCGGTTGCCGGTATGGCGGTTTGAGTTTATTCGATAAAAAGACTAACCGTTTTAAGACAATTAAGGCATATTCATACCAGGGCAGCCTTTCTAATAACGACGTTCTTTCGGTTTATATCGACAAAAGAAACAGGCTTTGGGTTGGTACAAGCTTCGGACTTAATTCCATTGATGAGCATATAGCAGCAACCACAGCAGAGCCGGTTTTCAATAAATACTACGTTGATGATGGCTTGCCCAATAATACCGTTCATGCAATAAGTGAAGACATGAATGGCAATATCTGGATCAGTACCAATAAAGGGCTGGCCAGGGTTAATCCGCATAATTCAAAAATTGTTCAATATAAGGAGTCTGACGGGCTGCAAAGCAATGAATTTAGCGACAATGCAGTATGGCGGGCGCCCGGCGGAATGCTGTTTTTCGGAGGCATTTACGGATTTAATTATTTCCAGCCGGAAAAGATCAAAGTTGATAACCTGCAGCCAAACCTTTTATTAACGAATATACATTTTGCTGGAAGGAATCAGGCTGAGCCGGGCCTGTTCATCCTGTCTAAAGCCGGGGCACCGGATATCCGCCATTTCGAAATGGGGCCAACCGATGATTCTTTTGAGCTAAACGCGCAGCCTGTTTCTTATCTGCATTCGCAAAAATGCCAGTACGCCTACCTCCTCGAAGGAAATGATAAAAATTGGCATTACATCCGTAAGGATGACCGTATCATATATAATAATCTTCGGCCGGGCAATTACACCTTAAAAATAAAATGGTCGAACGGTGAAGGCGCCTGGACACCGGGTATAACCGCATTTACATTAACTGTTCATCAATTTCTTTGGCTGCAGCCGTTTGCCTTTGTCCTTTATGGGTTGGTAGCGCTGTTATTGGGCTATTTATACCTGCGTTACAGGAGAAACAAATTTCTTATTCAGCAGCAATTAAGGATGGAACACCTGCTGCGCGAGAAAGATGAAGAAGTTCACCAGGCGCAGCTGAACTTTTTTACCAATATAACCCATGAATTGCAGACGCCACTAACCCTGATTTTGGGAGCTGTTGAACGTTACTTGTTCAAGAGTAAAAAGCTTAATGATGAAAACGAGAAATATCTGTCAATTGTGAAACATGAAGCTTCACGTCTTCATTACCTGATCCAGCAGTTACTGGAATTCCGTAAAGGGCAAAGCGGACATTTAAAAAAGCAATTGGAATGTGTAGATATCTCGGTATTAATGACTGAAATAGCCGGACTCTTTTCTATGCTAACAGAAGAAAAAATGCTGGATTTCTCTTATGACATTCAGCCGGGAATAGTCATGATGTGTGACCGTGACAAGCTGGAAAAGATCATTTATAACCTGCTTTCGAACGC
>JBQCEA010000699.1:0-9837 GCA_051960695.1 Mucilaginibacter sp.
AGCAAAAATATTCCTTTGGGCATTACGTGTTGGCCGCAAATACCGCTTAAAATTGGAAGCAGGCAAAAAGCCGGGATTATTATTGCGCAATCAGCATAAAATAGCCGAAAAACTGGTATTCAGTAAAATAAAAGAACGTACGGGCGGCCGTTTGAGGTTCATGATCTCAGGTGGTGGTGCTCTCCCTAAAAACATTGGTGAATTTTTTGGCGACCTTGGCATTAAGATACTGGAAGGTTTTGGCCTAACGGAAACTTCACCGGTTATGGCGGCTACCGAGTATGACAGGCAGATATATGGTACCGTTGGCCGTATTATACCGGGTATAGAGGTAGGTATACAGAACGTCGATACTAAAGAGATCTATACCATACAAACGCATGAGAGTTTTAAACCGGATTTCCAGTCGGAAGAGGGAGAGATCATCACACGCGGCCATTGTGTAATGAAGGGATATTGGAATAAGCCGGAAGAAACCGCTGCGGTTATCGATTCGGAAGGCTGGTTCCATACAGGCGATATCGGCAGGTTCCTTAAGGGCAATCTGCAAATAACCGACAGACTGAAAAATATGTTGGTAAATGCCTATGGCAAAAATGTTTATCCAACCCCGGTCGAAAACACTTACCTGAAAAGCCCGCGCATTGAGCAGGTGTTTTTAATAGGCGATAAACGGGAATACATTACAGCTATTATCGTACCTTCTAAAGAAACATTACAAGAGACATTTGGGCTGGACGAGGCTTTTTTTGAGAAGTCCGACATGTTTATTGAAGATAAAGAAATTGTTGACTGGATAGGCCAGGATATTAAAAGGCTTTCAAACGAGCTTGCCAAGTTCGAACGAATCAAGAATTTTAAGGTAAAACGCAAACCGTTCAGCATGGACGAAGGCGAAATAACCCCGACGATGAAAGCCAAACGCAAGGTTATAGAAAAGAAGTATGCGGCTGATATCGACGAAATGTACCTACAGGAGGCTGAGGCAGACTAACCTGTGTTATGCGACAAATAAATACTACACTTTGCGTAAAACATGGGTATGCATGCTGCTCATTGCTTTTACCTGCGCAGTTGATTCCTGCAAAAAGGAAAAAACTTTAGATATAACCGGTGGCAGCCCTCCGCCGGCCACAATTTCAAGCAAATACTTGCTTTTTGATACCGACTTGGCTTTTAATGCCGGATTATCGACTTTTCCCAGATATACCTCCATCAACTATTCAAACCTCGATGGCTCGAACATAAACCAGGTCATCGCATTAAAACCCGGTTACTATGATTATCGCGCAAAGTGGTCGCCTGATGGTAAAAAAGTGATCTTTGTGAACGATAATGATGATGATAGCGACAGAAGCCTTTGCACTGTCGATCTGGATGGAAATAACTTAAAAACAATTGTTAAAGGTTTTGAAGTCGATTACGGAGGGTTTTCTCCCGATGGCAAACAAGTAGTATATGCTAAAAGCCTTACAACCAGTCTTCCTTTGCAATATGATATTTATGTAGCCAATGCCGATGGTTCATCAGAACAAAAGATAACGAGCTTCGGAACAAATGGGGCGTCAGTTTATGATATTTACTGGGCTTCTGACAATAGGATATACTTCTATGCAACAGGTTACGGCTACCAAACCGGTATTTATGTTATTGACCCGGATGGCAACAATTTAAAATACATCATGACAGATGTATACCTGCTGGGTATATCACCCGATGCAAAACACATTCTATTTGACCTGGGCGACGGTATCTATATATGTAATATTGATGGCAGCAATATCAAAAGGATTGTAAAATATAACAATAGCGGCCCCGATGTAATAGCCGGTGCTACATGGTCGCCGGATAGCCAGCTGATCTATTTCTCTAACCAGGATTATCCCACAAATTATGGCATATTCTCTGTCAGCAGCGACGGCTCAGGCCTAAAGAAAATAATGGTTGGGTATTATGAGTTTCCGCAAGTTTTCTAAACTCACTTATTATTAGGGGTTTTACCAGGGGCTGACACCTGTTTCCGGGTTATTATCATCACTAAAGTAACCACCGGTCGGGCCGTCATCGCCGATCATCGCATATTTTACAATACGGGCTGCGGCATCAGGTATGGTACCAGTCCCCCGGTGCTCATTAAAATCCGTGGCGGTAAAACCAGGGTCAACAGCATTTACTTTAAAAGCGGTATCACGTAATTCATAGGCAAGCGCTACGGTATAGGCATTTAAAGCTGTTTTGGATGGGCCATAAGCACTACCCTTAACATTGTAATATTTCCAGTCCGGATTGCTATGCAGTGTCAGTGATGCCAGTCCCGATGTAACATTTACAATTCTCGGCGCTTCTGAAGCCTTTAGCAAATCCAGAAAAACTTGTGTTACCTGTATCGTTCCAAAGAAATTGGTATCAAATACCTCACGTATCACATTGATATTTACTGAAGACGGTGTTTGCGGTACACTTCCCCTGATGCCAGCATTGTTAATAAGCACATCCAGCGACGATATCTTATCCCCAAGCCGTTTTCTCGCTGCTTTTATGGATTCCGGGTTGCTTACATCGATTTCAATCGGTTCAACGTTCGTGAACCCCTCTGACCTTAATTTGTCTGCAGCTTCTTTCCCTTTTGCCAGATCACGGCTGCCGAGATAAACGAAATAGCCCTTTTGTAATAATTGCCGCGCGGTTTCAAAGCCAATACTTTTATTGGCACCTGTAACGAGTACTGTTTTCATTAGGATAAAATGTTGATGCAAATATCTTCAATTCTATCGCAATGTTCAATTCTCACGTCACAAATCTAAAAAATCCCTATTTTTGCAGCCTTATTACCAACTATGAGTATTGCACTATCCGAACAGGAAATTTTACGCCGCGAATCGCTCCAGCAGCTTCGTGCTTTAGGTATTGATCCATACCCTGCCGAAGCCTATGATGTAACTGCTTTTGCAAAAGATATAAAAGACAATTTTAATCCGAATGCACCGGAAACTTACCAGGATGTGACGCTGGCAGGCCGTATCATGAGCCGCCGCATTATGGGCAGCGCATCATTTGCTGAATTGCAGGATTCAACCGGACGTATCCAGGTTTACCTGAAACGCGACGATATTTGCCCAGGCGAGGATAAAACGCTGTACAATACGGTATTTAAGAAACTGCTGGACATAGGCGACTATATCGGCGTAAAAGGTTATGTGTTCCTGACACAAACAGGCGAAGTTTCTGTGCATGTTCAGGAAATGACCATCCTTTCAAAGTCATTAAAACCTCTGCCGGTTGTTAAGCGCGATGAGGAAGGTAATATACACGATGGTTTTACCGATCCGGAATTACGTTACCGTCAGCGTTATGTTGACCTGACCGTAAACCCGGAATTTAAACAGATATTTATCAACCGCTCAAAAGCGATCAGCTCGATGCGCGATTACTTTAACCAGCAGGGCTGGATGGAGGTTGAGACCCCTATCCTGCAGCCTGTACATGGCGGTGCAGCGGCACGTCCGTTTAAAACACACCATAATACATTGGATATGGAACTTTTTCTCCGTATTGCCAATGAATTATACCTGAAAAGATTGATCGTAGCAGGCTTTGACGGTGTTTATGAGTTCGGTAAAATGTTCCGCAACGAGGGCATGGACCGCACCCACAACCCTGAATTTACTTCGGTAGAGATCTATATCGCCTACAAGGATTATATCTGGATGATGGAGATGGTGGAAACCTGCCTGGAATACGTCGTTCGCGCAGTGCATGGCGTCCCCGCAGTGCAGGTTGGCGATAATGAGATCAATTTTGCAGGACCGTATGAAAGACTGACGATGTATGAGTCTATCCATAAATATACCGGTATTGATGTATCGGCAATGGACGAGGCCGGTTTGCGCAAAACTTGTAACGAACTGGGCATTGAGATAGACGATACTATGGGTAAAGGCAAACTGATAGATGAGATATTCAGCGCCAAAGTAGAAGCTAACCTGATACAGCCAACCTATATTACCGATTACCCGGTAGAGATGACGCCGCTTGCCAAAAAGCACCGCAGCAAAGAGGGGTTGGTTGAGCGTTTCGAGCTGTTTGTAAACGGTAAGGAAATTGCCAACGCTTATTCCGAATTGAACGACCCTATTGATCAGCGCGCCCGTTTCGAGGAGCAATTGATATTGGCCGGTCGCGGTGATGAGGAAGCTATGGCAATGGATGAAGATTTTCTACGTGCATTAGAATATGGTATGCCGCCAACATCAGGCCTGGGTATAGGTATCGACCGCTTGGTGATGCTTTTGACCAACCAGCATACCATACAGGAAGTGCTATTCTTCCCACAGATGCGCCCTGAAAAGAAACAGAAGGTAGCTACAGCGGATGATTTTATCCAGATCGGCGTTCCTGCCGAATGGGTACCTGTTCTGAATAAAATGGGATTTAATACCGTAGATGATCTTAAAGCCGCTAACCCGAATAAAGTATTCAACGACCTGGGCGGTATGCGCAAGAAGCTGAAGCTGGATATTACAATGCCGGTGAAAGAGTCAGTATTGGCATGGTTCGAATAATTATTATTTATTCCGTCAACTTCTGGCTGCTATGAACTATCAATTATGAACCATTAACCACAGATTGTTTACAATTTGTTAATAAAATCATAAAACAAATAAAACTTTTGTATCGTTTTTGCTGTATAATTTTATAATTACACAAATTATGCAGACACCATGACAAACTCGATATTGGAAATTACTGAGAACGAGTACCTTATAAAATTAAACAGGAGCAATTTTGACCTGTCTTTTATCAGGAGCTTATTGAAGATGGTTGAAGTGGCAAACCCATCATCTGAGGATCAGATCGTTATTCCGGACAGGTATATTTCGCCAAGACAGAACTCGTCGGAACCGGATTACTTCAGTTCACTTGAAGAAAAATAGGCTTTAAAAATTATCTTTTTAAAGCCTATTTTTTTGTTTTCATTTTCTGATCAATATTGACGGTACCCGCCGCGCACTGTCTGTTGCTTATCCATTTGAGCCATCTGGGCCTTCATCATTTTTATCTGGTCGGCCAGCAACTTGTTTTTATCATCTTTTGACGCTTCCTGCAGGTACATCTGCGCTTCGCGCTTATTACGTTTAGCCATTGCAATACCGGCAAGACTTAATTTGGCCAGTGCCACATTATGCGACATTTTCATGCCCAGTGAAAGTGCTTTCTTAAAGTATTTTTCCGATTTCATCGGCGCCTTGCGCGACTCCATCAAACCCAAAAGCAGGTTATAGTAACCATACTGGCTTTTGTTCAGTTGCTTTTCGTAATTGGTGATCTTTCCCAGCCATTCTTCCGCTTTTGTGGTATTCTCTTTACGCAAATAAAACTGCGCAATGAGCATATTTTCATTGAAAAAGAATGTTAGCAGGATAAGACCGCCGATCAGAAAAACCAGAATACCCCAACCCCAGAAACCGAATCCGCAAAGGGTAACGCCTGCTGCGGCAACAACACAGGCAATAATTAACCTAACTATATTTGACATAATATTTTTGTATGCTTAAAATAGAATGCAAATATCCGTTTATTTGTACTCTTAACCAACATCTGCACAAATATTTATGGCGATAGATCTCGAACCCTCATGGCTTAAAATTTTACACGACGAATTTGAGAAGGACTACATGCTTAAACTCAAACAATTTCTGAGCCAGGAAAAGGAAGAAGGCCATAAAATATACCCCAAAGGCACTGATATTTTCAATGCTTTTAAGAAAACACCTTTCGATCAATTAAAGGTAGTACTGTTAGGCCAGGACCCATACCACGGCCCTAACCAGGCGCATGGCTTGTCATTTTCAGTTCAGAAAGGGATAACGCCGCCGCCGTCGCTTAAAAATATCTATAAGGAACTGGCTACGGATATACCCGGCTTTGTCATTCCCAATCATGGCGATCTTACCGAATGGGCTGAACAGGGCGTGATGCTGCTCAACGCTACGCTTTCAGTTAGGGCAAGCAGTCCGGGCTCGCACCAGAAAAAAGGCTGGGAGATATTTACAGATACGGTCATCAGCAAGATATCTGAACAAAAGGAAGGCATTGTCTTTCTGCTTTGGGGAAAATTTGCACAAGCAAAGGCTGAACTGATCGACGCGAAAAAGCATCATATTCTTAAGGCAGCACACCCTTCACCCTACTCGGCTGATGCCGGCTTTTTCGGATGTCATCACTTTTCAAAGACAAACGAGATATTAGCGAAAGAAGGTAAGACACCAATTGATTGGCAAATCCATTGAACAATTAGTGAATGAGTGAGTTAGTGAATTACTGAATGGTTACTAATAATCAATAATTCAATAATCAGCAATTCACCAACTCAGTAATTCACTAACTAGTAATTTACCAACTCGCAAATTTATTAACTCAGTAATTCAGTAATTCACTAACTAATACTCCAGCGGCACTATAGGTTCCTTTTTGCTGGTTGACATGATCATCATGGTTTGGAAGGTTTTCACAACCGGGATACGGCTGATCTTTTCCATAATGAGCTGTTCATATGATTTAATGTCTTTCACATAAACTTTCAGCAAAAAATCGCACTGACCGGTTACATGATGACATTCGGTTACCTCTTTGATCTTTTGTATCTCGTCCAAAAACACCTGGATAGTATTGTTCTTATGAAAATCGAGCGACACCTGGATAAAGGTCTTGATACCAAGGCCAAGCTTTTCCTCATCAACCAAAGCATGGTAGCTTTTAATAAATTCGGCATTCTCCAGCTTACGCACACGCTCTAAGGTAGGTGCAGGCGAAAGCCCTATCTCATTGGAAAGCTGAAGGTTGGTGATCCTCCCATTTTCTTGTAAGATCTTGAGAATCTGTAAATCTATTTTGTCGAGTTCGGTAGCCATGGTAGTTACAAATATAGTTTTTCCGTACTTCACAAAATAAAATTTTTCATAAAACTGTTTGAACAGTAATAAATTTCTCTCATAATTTTAGACTAATCTAAATTTTTAATTAGATTTGCTTAAATGAACACATTCACCGAAGAAAATTATCTAAAAGCCATCTATCATCTTTCTATAAAAACAGAAAGTGTGAGCACTAACCAGATAGCTGCTTCATTAAATACCAAAGCAGCTTCAGTTACAGATATGCTTAAAAAACTGGCCGAAAAAGAACTGATCAATTACGCCAAATACCAGGGTGTTACGCTCACTTCTGCCGGCGAAAAGATAGCGTTGAACATTATTCGCAAGCATCGTTTGTGGGAATATTTCCTGGTAGAAAAGCTCAATTTTAAATGGGATGAGGTGCATGAAGTAGCAGAAGAACTGGAGCATATCTCATCAAAAGAACTGATTGACCGCCTGGATGATTTTATGGGCAACCCCAAATATGACCCGCACGGCGACCCTATCCCTGATAGTAACGGCCGCTTTAAGGCACATGAATTAAAACCTGTTTCGTCTATTGAAGTTAATAAAACAGGAATGATCTCGGGTGTGCGGGACCATTCAACCGCCTTTTTACAGTACCTCGAAAAAATGGGCCTGACAATAGGTAAAAAAATAAAAGTTGAAGAAGTAAATACGTATGACCATTCGGTGACCCTGCATGTTGAGGACAGAAAAATACATATCAGCCGTGAGGTCGCTAATAATTTGCTAATAGCTATATGAGCCAGGAACAAAGCCATTCATTAAGCAACGTACATAGTTCTGTTAATACCGAAAACAAACTTGGCTGGCGGAAACTGCTTGCATTTTTAGGTCCGGCATACCTGGTAAGCGTTGGCTATATGGACCCCGGTAACTGGGCAACTGACATCGCTGGTGGAAGCGCCTTTGGTTACAAGCTGATATGGATATTGTTCGTCTCAAACCTGATAGCATTGCTTTTGCAATCGTTAAGTGCAAGGCTGGGCATCGTGCGCGGCTTGGATCTGGCACAGGTTTCCAAAAATACCTACCCCCCTTTCGTTAATTTTTGCCTTTATATATTAGCCCAGTTAGCCATCATTGCCTGTGACCTGGCGGAAGTTATTGGCATGGCGATTGGCCTTAACCTGCTGTTCCATTTACCGCTTATCTGGGGTGTATCGCTTACGATAACGGATACCGTACTAATGCTTTTCCTGATGAACCGGGGTATGCGTAAGCTGGAGTTGTTCATTATCTCGATGATATCCATTATCGGTCTGTCTTACCTGATCGAAATGTTTATTGTAAAGCCGGATATAATAGGAATAGCGAAGGGGTTTATACCGAACAATTTATTCAAAAGGGATGCGGTTAGTCACGAAATGCTGTATATCGCTATCGGCATTATCGGTGCTACAGTAATGCCACATAACCTTTACCTGCATTCCTCTTTAGTGCAAACGCGTAAAATAAACCGCTCAGAAGCAGGTATCAGATCGGCTATCAAATTCAATTTATACGATACATCAATCGCACTAAATCTCGCATTCCTGGTAAACGCGGCTATACTGATATTGGCCGCAGGCGCTTTCTTCAAGAACGGCTATTTCAAGGTTGCGGAGATACAGGACGCTTATAAATTGCTTGAGCATATTTTTGGTTCATTAGCCCCGGTGCTTTTCGCTATTGCATTAATAGCATCCGGACAAAGCTCAACCATTACCGGCACTCTTGCCGGGCAAATTATTATGGAAGGTCATATAAATCTCCGTATTGAACCCTGGCTGCGCCGTCTGCTTACACGCTTAATGGCTATAGTACCTGCGGTATTCACTATCATTTATTTCGGGGAAAGCGGCCTGGGGAACCTGATCATCTTAAGCCAGGTGGTGTTGAGTCTGCAATTAGGTTTCGCCGTGATACCGCTCATCCATTTTACTTCCGATAAAAAGCGAATGGGTAACTTCGCTATAAAAACACCGGTTAAACTAATTGCATGGGCATGTGCAATATTGATATTGGGATTGAACGCCAAATTAGTTACCGACCAGATATTGGACTGGACCATTCAGTTTCCGCATACAGCTATATGGATATATAGCATTGTAACTCCAATTACCGTAGCCATAGGCGTTCTATTGGTTTATGTATTCTTCAGGCCGATGCTTTATAAGCATAAAGATATGCCCATACAGGTGCCGCACGGACTTGCAGATGTGATCACCAATTTGTCGGCAATTTCTTATAAAAGCATAGCGATCACCATAGATTTCTCAAAAAACGATAAGGACTGCATCAGGCATGCCATTATGCAAGGCGGCAAACACGCCGGGTATACCTTAATACACGTTGTTGAAACCGCGGCAGCGGCCTACTATGGCACTGAAGTGCTGGACCATGAAACACAAAGCGACGCTGATAACCTGGATAAATATGTACAGTCCATGAAAGAAATGGGCTATCATGCCCAGGGAAGGATTGGTTTTGGCCGGCCTGCGAAATCGATAGCTCAGATTGTTAATGAGGAAAAAGTCGATTTCCTGGTGATGGGTTCGCATGGTCATAAAGCTGTTAAGGACCTGATCTTTGGCACTACCGTCAATTCTGTACGCCACATGGTGAACATACCCGTGCTGGTGGTAAAACCGCAATAAAAATAACCGCAATAAAAATATTCGCATATTTGCAGTTCTCATGAGTCAGGATATCTACATAAAGAATAAAAAAGCCTATTTCGAATATACCATACTCGACAAGTATACTGCGGGCATAAAACTTTTGGGTACCGAGATAAAATCGATACGTGAAGGTAAAGCCAACCTGAATGATGCTTTTTGTACGTTTATAGATAACCAGCTGTATGTGCGTAACCTGCACATATCCGAATATTCGCATGGCTCATTTTACAACC
>JBQCEA010000700.1:0-2139 GCA_051960695.1 Mucilaginibacter sp.
CAATGCCAGTTGATAGAAACTCCGTATTTCTCGCCGATTCTTTCTAACAGGTAACGTGCAACCCATATCTGGTCACCAGCTTCTTTAGCACCTTTAGCAAATATTTGGAATTCCCACTGACCAGCAGCAACTTCAGCATTGATACCTTCAACGTTTAGGCCGGCATCAAGGCAAGCATCTAAATGTTCTTCAACAATTTCGCGGCCGAATGCATTTTTAGCGCCTACAGAGCAGTAGTATGGACCTTGTGGGGCCGGATAACCATTAACAGGGAAACCAAGTGGTTTATTGGTTTCAGGGTCCCACAGAAAATATTCTTGTTCAAAACCGAACCAGAAATCATTATCATCGTCTTCAATGGTAGCACGTCCGTTTGACGCATGTGGTTTGCCATCAGCGCCTAAAACTTCGCACATTACCAGGTAAGCATCTCTGCGTTGAGGATCAGGTACGATAAAAACAGGTTTCAATACGCAGTCTGAAGAACCTCCTGGTGCTTGTTCGGTTGAAGAACCATCAAAGCTCCACAAAGGGCAATCTTCTAATTTACCACTGAAATCACCTTCAATTTTGGTTTTGCTGCGAAGGCTTTGTGTCGGTTTGTAGCCATCAAGCCAGATGTACTCAAGTTTTGCCATTGTTTAGTTGTTTTGGGAGTTGGATCAAAAAATAGTTTTTTAATTATCTAATTCAATTATCGGCACGAATGTAAATAATTTTTACAAAGTTCATTACAATTGGGTGAAAAAATTGAAAGAAATTTTAAAAATTCGAATAAATACGTGTCTAATGGATAAAAATTTGGTAAAAAATGAACAAAACATATTTTTTATTTGATTTTGTTCGTCTAAATAAGTAGTTGGAGTTATTTATTGGCTAATTTTTAATAGTTAGATAGTTTTCGACTGACTTTTGGACTTACTTTTGTTAAAATGATAAAAATGGACTCGTTTATGGTGTGGTAATTATCAAAATGTTATTAATTGATATTTACAATAATGCTCTGTTATATTTTAAATTATTTATAAATCCTCTTATAAAAATTTCTTAAAATTGCCCCGTATTTGGTAAGGTAACAATGTGTTATTAAAGCCATTTCTAAAAGTATTCTCTCCAATAAATTTAATTACGTATGAAAATTACAGTTGTTGGTGCCGGAGCAGTAGGCGCCACTTGCGCAGATAACATTGCAAGAAAAGAATTAGCTGAAGAATTGATCCTGTTAGACATTCGTGAAGGTTTTGCTGAAGGCAAAGCCATCGATATGATGCAGACATCGGCACTGCTCGGTTTTGATACCAAAATAAAAGGTGTTACTAATGATTATGCAGCTACCGAAGGTTCTGAAGTAGTAGTGATCACTTCAGGCTTGCCGCGTAAACCCGGTATGACCCGCGAAGAATTAATTGGTACCAACGCAGGTATTGTGAAGAGTGTTACTGAAAATATCCTGAAACACTCACCTAATACCATAATAATAGTAGTATCTAACCCAATGGATACCATGAACTACCTTACACTGAAAACCTCAGGTTTGCCTAAAAACCGTATACTGGGTATGGGCGGTGCATTGGATTCATCAAGGTTTAAATACTATTTGAGCGTTGAATTGGGTTGCTCACCTGCTGACTTGAATGCAGTGGTTATCGGTGGTCACGGTGATACTACCATGATACCTTTAATTAACCATGCAACCTGGAATAGCGTTCCGGTGACCCAATTGCTGAGCAAGGAACAACAAGACAGGGTTGTTGCTGCCACTATGGTAGGTGGTGCTACTTTAACTAAACTCATTGGAACTTCAGCATGGTATGCTCCAGGTGCAGGTACAGCAGCAATGGTAGAAAGTATTGTTCGTGATGAGAAGAAACTGATCAGCTGCGGTGTTGCGCTTGATGGTGAATATGGTCAGAAAGATATTTCGCTGGTTGTTCCGGTTATCCTGGGTAAAAATGGCTGGGATAAGATCGTTAACTTTAAACTAAGTGATGCTGAACAGGCTGAATTTAACAAGAGCGCCGATGCAGTTCGTAACATGAACAAAGTTTTGGCTGACACAAACATGATCTAATATTAATTATTATAAAGAATTAAACGGCTTCCTGTTTCCGGGAAGCCGTTTTTGTTTTAAACCTTTTA
>JBQCEA010000701.1:0-15670 GCA_051960695.1 Mucilaginibacter sp.
TATAAGGTAATGCCTTATGCTAAGTTTGCTGCTGAAAGATATCAGAAGCTTCAGCGCGATCTGGCCACGACCGCCGATAAAAAAAAGCAAAAATTAATGGTTGATACCTGTGAAACCCAGATAAAGGATCTGTTTAAGAAGGAAGTTGAAAATCTGACAATAAGTCAGGGAGAGATACTGATCAAATTGATCGACAGGCAAACAGGCAGCACCAGTTATCAAATGGTCAAAGATCTGAAAGGTGGTTTGAAAGCATTTATGTTTCAATCGCTTGCCAGGTTATTTGGTCATGACTTAAAAGAAACCTACGACCCGAATGAGGAACGGGATATGGAAGCTATTCTGCAGCAAGCGGGATTTTATTCCTATCAGAATTAATAATGGATGATAAGAGCATCTACCAGTTTGACGTACAAACGTTGGATGGTGAAGACATTAACCTTGCCGATTATAAGGACAAGGTTCTGCTGATCGTTAATACTGCATCCGAGTGCGGCTTTACACCACAGCTTAAAGATCTTGCAGATTTAAAGGACTCGTTTAAAGACGAACCGTTCGAAATATTAGCATTCCCTTCAAATGATTTTGGTGGCCAGGAGCCGCGCAATGGGAAAGAGCTGGCCGCTTTTTGTAAAAATGCGGGAGCTAATTACCCGGTTTTTGAAAAGATCAGGGTAAGAGGTCCGTATGCGCATCCGTTGTATCAGTTTTTTGCTGATAAAAAGCGAAATGGAAAATTAAAATCGGTGCCAAGATGGAACTTTCATAAATTCCTTGTAAATAAACTCGGTGAGGTTACAGATTTTTTTTACCCCTTTACAAAACCAACCTCATCCAAGGTCAGAAAGAAAATTGCCCGGCTGCTTTCAGCCAAAAAATAAATCATACTGCACATGCTTAAATTGGATATATTAGTTTTACCCGTACACCCGGATGACGCAGAACTTGGTTGTGCCGGCACCATTTTAAAAGAGATAGCTTCAGGGAGAAAAGTCGGGATCATTGACCTTACCCGCGGCGAGTTAGGTACACGCGGTACTGCGGAAATTCGTGAACAGGAAGCCGCAGCATCAGCTAAAATATTAGGGTTGGCAGTTCGGGATAACCTTTCCTTGCCTGATGGTTTTTTTGAGAATACAAAGGAATATCAGCTTAAAGTGATCGAAGCTATACGTAGGTTTCAGCCTGAAATAGTGATCACTAATGCTTATCACGATCGTCACCCGGATCATGGCCGTGCAAGTGAGCTAGTGGTAGCATCTTGTTTCCTGTCGGGGCTGAGAAGGATTGAGACATACCACGATGGTAAATTACAGAATGAATGGCGGCCTAAACAGGTACTGCATTTTATCCAGGATAATTACATCACACCTGATATTGTGATTGATGTAACAGACCATTGGGATAAAAAAATCGAAAGCATCAACGCATTTGGTTCGCAGTTTTTTAACCCCGACTGGAAAGGCGAGCCGCAAACTTATATTTCTTCACCCGAGTTTATTGAGGTCATAGAGGGCAGGGCAAGGGAATTTGGTAAAAGTATCGGCGTAAAGTATGCTGAAGGATTTACTTCAAAAAAGATATTGGGAGTAGAAAGTTTATTTGATCTGAAATAGATAAAAAGAAGAAGGCCCAAAACGGGCCTCCTTCTTTTATGCTTTTACATATTCAAAGCGATTGTTGTCATTACTCCGCTCACGCTTCAGTTTATTTTCTTTAGCAAGCTTTAGCAGTATGCCCGATAATTCAGATGTTTTGAAATCTGAATCGTAATGCTCTTTACAGTAATCGGCTATGGCTGATATTGAATGCCTGGTATCAAAATAATTGGTTGCCAGTAGTTGATTCAGAATTTTGGTAGCTCCAGGTTTTTTGCGTCCTTGCGCTTCAAAATGTTCATCATCTTCACCCATCCTTGATCTGCGTCCTTTTTTGCCGAATAAGTCATTGTTATCTGACTCGTTTTTTTCCGTTTCAATTATTGCGTCCAGTAAGCGGTCAATTATCCTTACCTGTACAGCCTCTGATTTAAATGTATTGACAACGTCAGCAACTTCTAACAGTTGCTTTTTTAGTTTTTCGATGTGCTTGCTCATGATCCTTACCGAATGATAAAAACTTCATCATATAGAAAACAAAGCTAATTGCTATAATAATTTGGTATATTGACTATTGTGGTCAAAAAATAGTATATTTTAATATCTATACTATATCATAACGTATATGAGGAATTATATTATCTATAATAGAAAAAAAGCGCTAATTGTTTTACCAATCAGCGCTTTTTAACAAAAGTATTACAGGTATATTATAATATGCCCAATATTTTTTCGAGTACAGACAAGCCTTCATCAATATGCGTTTTGTCCATGATCAATGCCGGCCTGAAACGAATGGTTTGATTGCCACAGCCCAGGAACATTACATTCCTGTCCATACCTTCTTTGATAAACTTATCGCGGCGTGCTTTGTCAGGAAAATCAAAGGCAGTTAATAGTCCCTTCCCCCGTACATTGCTGATAAGAGGATTTTTTGCAGCAAGTTTAGAAAGCTCGCCCTGCAAGTACTCGCCAACAACTGCTGCATTATTGCAAAGATCATCTTCTTCAATGATCTCCATTACTTTAGATGAACGTACCATATCAACCAGGCTGCCGCCCCATGTGGAATTGATTCGTGAAGATACCCTGAACACGTTATTTTCGACTTCATCCACACGGTTACCCGCCAAGATGCCGCAAACCTGCATTTTTTTACCAAATGCAATAATATCCGGCCGGGCCTTCTCACCAAAATGCTCATGACACCAGAATTTACCGGTAAGGCCAACCCCGGTTTGTACTTCATCATAGATCAGCATAGCATCATTTTCGTCTGCCAAAATACGTAGCTGTTCCAGGAATTCCTGGCGCACATGATTGTCGCCACCTTCGGATTGAATTGGTTCGATAATGATCGCACAGATATCATCCTTGTTTACCTCAAATGCTTTTTTGATCTGTGCTATCGAGAGGGCTTCGCGCCAAAGAAGGTCTTCGTGATTAGCGTCCGAATAAGGAAAAACTATTTTAGGAATAGATACCCGCGGCCAGTCGAACTTGGCGAACCACTTGGTTTTTATAGGCAGCGTATTGGTGAGGCTTAGTGTATAACCGCTGCGGCCGTGAAAGGCCTGCTCGAAATGTAAAACTTTAAAACCTTTTTCTTTAGTGTACCCTTTTGCGAAATTCTTCTGCACTTTCCAGTCCATAGCTACCTTAAGCGCATTTTCAATTGCGAGTGCGCCGCCTGATATAAAGAAAGCATGAGGAAGATAGTCCGGAATGCCAACCCGGTCGAATGTTTCTATAAACTGGGCATATTGTTCAGTGTAAATGTCAGAATTGGAAGGATTAGTCAACGCTGCCAAAAGCAGGTTCTTTTTAAATGTTTCGTCCTCTACCATTTTAGGGTGATTATATCCTAATGGCACCGACGCGAAACAGGTAAAAAAGTCAAGATAATTGCGTTTGTATTTTGCATCATACATATAAACGCCCTTACTTTTTTCCATATCAAAAGTAAGATCAAAGCCATCGGCAAGGATATGCTTCTTTAGCGAAGCCTGAACATTTTCGGGAGATACCAGCAGGTTATACATAGCGTAATCGGTTTATTCAAATTTACTAAAAAGTGCTCAAAAACAATAATTTAAGCACTTTTTGAACCGATTAACTAAAAAGTATGTTTAAATAATTTAAACCTATCTTTTATACTGAACTATGGATTGGTATACCATATGGATGAGCTTATCAAGCACTACAAACTCGTCTAAAAACGCGTGGTCATAACTTTGCGAACTTATCCTTCATACCCAATAATCCCCAAAGGCCACCGGTATGAATAGCCAGGATCTTGCTGCCTGGCTTAAAATAATTCTTTGATGCAAGATTGTAAATAGCATACAGCATTTTACCGGTGTAGATAGGCTCTATTAGGATACCTGTAGAGGCTACAAATTCTTTAATGAAACTTATCAATTCAGCGGTTACCTTGCCATAGCCTCCGAAATGGTACTCCGGGTGTAATTGATAATCGACATTACTATATAAATAATGGTTGATGTCTTTTCGTAGGAAATCGCCGTTTTTCAGCACAGGCACACCGTGAAATTGCGATGAAATGTTGTGTTGCGTAAGTCCGTTTATAATTCCGGCGGCTGTTGTACCGGTGCCGCAAGCGCAAAAGATATGATCGTAGGTTTCAGTCAATTCATCAACCAGTTCGCTAACGCCTTTGGCTGCAAGTTCTGACGAACCCCCTTCATCAATAAAATAGGCTTCTTTATCCCCGCCAAAATGCTTTTCAAAAAGGGACTGTTTGTCCTTATAACTTTCCCGGTCGGTGAACAACAGTTCCATTCCATGTAACTGACAAAGGAATAAGGTATCATTATTTACCCTTTCGCCACGTACAAAGCCTGTTGACCTAAAGCCGAGCTTTGCAGCGGCAGCGGCTGTAGCCAGCAAGTGGTTGGAATAAGCGCCGCCAAAAGTTACCAGATGTGTACGGTTCTCGAATATGGCATGCATCAGCGGGTATTTTAGTTTCCGCCATTTATTACCTGAGATGATGGGATGGATAAGGTCATCCCGTTTGATAAAAACTTTTAAGCCCCGCTCATCAAATAGTTTTTGCTGTATTGGCTGAACAGGGCTAAAAATTTCGATATCCATCAGGCAAATTTAAAAACCAAATCCGATACCAGCATTGATCGACTGATATTGGGCTGCACTATAAGATGCATATATGCGGAACACGGCTAAGTTAAGCTGAAAGCCAACATCGGCACGCATGCCACTGATTGATCTTTCGCTGATCTTTATCGGGTTAGGGAAGGTGGTATAAACAGGCTGGCCTATGAAGCTTTCGTTAGTGGTAACCGGATAATTTCCCAAAGCAGCTGCATTAACGCTGGCTGTATTATAACCAACGGACAGGAAAGGGGTAAAGAAAAGCAGTTGTTTAGAAATAATAGCCTGTGCTATAAAGCTGTTGAAATGCGCAGATATATGCTGGTTGCTGAAATCAGTAGATTGCTGACCATTGACTGGCTGTGCACCTTCATCAGGCTGAACATTTAATGGGATATTTGAATTCAGGCGGCTGTAGCCCAAAGCAATAGCAAGGTCGAAAGGAATCAACTTACTGGCTCGTTTGCCAACAAAGTCCTGGATGATATCATGCTTCACGCCAAAGCCGATCATAGATACTGATCCGGCGTTGCTTCCAAAATTAATTGATGGTATACCGCGGACCGTGATGTCAGTATTTTTTGGTAAACCTATTGTTATTTGAACTTGCGGTGCAGGGATCAAAGGCAATTTGCCGGATGGAGTATTAAATTCACTTACTTTATTGCCCTGGTCGTCATAAACATTTAGCGTAGGCCCCTGGGTACTTCTTTCGCCGCCAATGGTAGGTGCTATGGTTGCATTAGGATCTGCAGGCCGGACATGATTGGAAAGCCCAATACGGCTAACATCAAAATTTTTGTCTGAGGCAGGAACCAATGCACCGGTCGCCGAAATGCGAATATCAAAATGCAGCAGCTTTTTAGCCTTTGCGGTATTGCTCCAGCCGCTATTCATACCCACTCCAAACCCTTTGAATAGTGGTTCGGCATAAGCGTTAACTAATTTGGTAGCGTCACCAGGACCGGATTTAATAAGATCAGAAAATCCACTTTGGGCCGATACTTTGGATGTTATGCAAACAGATGCAATAATGACTAAAAGGGGTAATGACTTTTTCATAAATCAGAGATAGTATTTATATAATTTGTTTAACAATGTTCAAGGATCAGTAGTTCAAAAAAAGAGTACTTTTGCGCAAATGACAACCGAGATTGAACTATCAGAGCAAGAAGAACAGGACTTATACGAGCATCTGCGACTAATAGTTGACAAAGGTCAGTCTTTATTACGGATAGATAAGTTTTTGATGAACCGCATCGAAAATGCTTCCCGGAACCGCATACAAAATGCAATAGAACAAGGCAATGTACTGGTAAACGACAAAACGATAAAGGCCAGCTACAAGGTAAAACCGCTCGATGTTATTTCAGTCGTATTGCCGCATCCGCCACGTGATACGGAAGTTTATCCTGAGGACCTGCCAATCAAAATTGTTTATGAGGATGATGATGTGCTGATAGTAAACAAAGAAGCAGGTATGGTTGTGCATCCTGGCTATAATAATTATACAGGTACATTGGTAAATGCGCTTGTTTTTCATTTTCAGCAATTACCCACTTTGCCCGGGAACGACGGCAGGCCTGGGTTGGTGCACCGTATTGATAAGGATACTTCAGGCCTTCTGCTCATTAGTAAGAATGAGCGCTCCATGACTTATCTGGCGCGCCAGTTTTTTGAGCACACCATCACCCGAAAATATATTGCATTAGTTTGGGGAGATATTGAAACAGATGGTACTGTAAGTGGTTATATAGGCCGTAGTGTTGCGGACCGCCGGGTTATGGCTGTTTATGACGATCCGGATAAGGGAAAATGGTCTGTAACGCATTATAAAGTTTTGCAAAGATTGAATTATGTTACATTAATAGAATGCCAGCTGGAAACCGGACGCACACATCAGATCAGGGCGCACATGAAATCTATTGGGCATCCATTGTTTAATGATGCAACTTACGGAGGCGATAAAATAGTGAAGGGTACAGTATTCAGCAAGTATAAGCAGTTTGTGGAGAATTGCTTTGAACTATTGCCCAGGCAGGCCCTGCATGCCGAAACACTGGGTTTTGTACATCCGTCGCTGAAAAAGTATATGTTTTTTGACGCGGCATTGCCAAAAGATATGGAGCAAGCCCTTGAAAAATGGCGGAGGTATGTTGGTGCAGCAAAAGAGGAGGGAACTTTATGATGCCTCTGCTGATCAATTTCAACGGAGAATTGCTACCTGCTGATAGTAAGCTGCTGACCGTAGCCAATCGCGGTTTTAAGTATGGCGATGGTTTATTTGAGAGCATGCGCCTGATGAAAGGCCAGCTAAAATTTGCCGATATGCATGCCGATCGCCTGCAGCGAAGTATGAAAGCCTTGAAGATGGACGGTTATTCGCAAATGGATAGCTGGTTTCTGAAGGAAAAGGTGGAACAGTTAGCCACGCGAAATAAAATCAAACACGGCCGTTTAAGGTTAACTGTTTTTCGCGATGCTGAAGGTTTTTATGCGCCCACCCAAAACAAAATGGGCTATTGCATTGAGATAATACCCATGGATGAACCGCGATATTTTCTGAATGACAAGGGCCTGATCATGGACATTTTTACGGACGTGCCCAAGCCTATAAATTATTTGTCGAACATTAAAACATGTAGTTCGCTGCCATTGGTGATGGCTGGCTTGTTTAAAGTGCAAAACCGTTTGGATGAGGTTTTCCTGGTGAACCAGAATGGTAACTTATGCGAGGCCGGCAATTCAAATATTTTCGTTTGGTATAAAAGCCATTTGTATACCCCGGCTTTAAGTGAAGGCTGTGTAGAAGGGGTTATGCGTAACATTGTTATTTCCCTGGCAAAGCAGAATGATATACCTTTTACTGAAGCACAGATAAATCCTGACATTTTATACGAAGCCGACGAAGTGTTTTTAACCAACGCTTCGCGCGGTATTCAATGGGTAATGGGTTTCGGCGTAAAACGCTATTTCAACCAGTTGAGTAAAGGGCTAATAGGGGAGTTGAATAAGCTGTGACGAATAGTTTCCTATCTGCAAGTGTTCACGTTCACACAGCGCATGAACACCCGTGAACATCATGAACGCTTGATATACAGTTGTTTATAAATACATGATCTTCACCCGCCTACAATTTGCATGGGCTTATACTATAACCTCACTCCCCTTAAAAACTCTTCAATGCCCATACGTTTTTTGCCCTCCAGTTGTACGTCTGTTAAGCTGATAAAACCATCTGTTGCAGCAAATTTGAGATAGGTTTTATGATCGGTCAGGAATGCACCCGGCGATATACCCGGCTCCATCAGTTCATATCCTGCATTAAAGACTTTTAATGTTTTGTCGTTCAGTGACGTAAAGGCAGTAGGGTAGGGGCTTAACCCGCGGATAAGGTTGTATACTTTTTCAGCAGATTGTATCCAGTCTATCTTACAATTCTCTTTGAATATTTTTGGAGCGTGTCTTAATTCAATGCCTTCTTCTAATTCCTCCTGAGCATTTTCGGTATAGTAGCCGCTTTCAATCGCTTTTACTGTTTTTACCAACAAACCTGCACCTTTATCTTTTAGCCTGTCGTATAGTTCACCTGCTGTTTCTTTCCCGGTAAGTGTTACTTTTTCGGTAAAAAGTACGTTGCCTGTGTCGATGTCATGCTTCAGGAAAAAAGTAGTCACACCACTTTCCTTTTCGCCGTTTATCAATACCCAGTTAATAGGAGCAGCGCCACGGTATTGAGGCAAAAGTGAGGCATGGAGATTAATCGTTCCTCTGGGTGGCATATTCCAAACCACTTCAGGCAGCATACGGAATGCAACCACCACCTGCAGGTCGGCACTCAGCGATTGCAACTCATCTAAAAATTGCTCATTTTTTAGCTTTTCGGGCTGCAGCACCTTTAAACCCTGAGCAACGGCGTATTGCTTAACAGCGCTTTCGCTTACTTTCTGACCACGCCCGGCAGGTTTATCCGGTGCGGTTACAACTCCCACAATATCACACCCCGCCTGTATCAAGGCATCTAATGATGCTACCGCAAACTCAGGGGTGCCCATAAAAACAATTCTCATATCAGCAGATGTTTAGAAAGATCACTTATACAACAGATATTTTTTTCGCATTATTTTATACCGGCTTAATGCTGGTTCCCAGCTCGTCCGTATTTCTTGTTCACTTTTTCCTTCCTCAATTTGTTTGCGTAACTGCTCATTCCCGGCCAGTTTCGTAAAATAGGCATTAAAGAAATGCTCCTTATCTGGAAACGCACGATATAATTCCGTTAACCATGAAAGGTTGATCTTTGCGCTCTCATGTATCGAATCGATCTCTTTATTCCGCAGGTCGATACCATAGCACGGCTGGCCTTTATGTGGTGGATCTTCGCTCATACCAGGAATGCTTTCCGGGGTAAATGAAAAAGCATATTTGCCTTTTAGTGATGGATGACCCAGTACCTGGAACGGATAAGTAGTTCCCCGTCCAACGCTGATCGTGGTTCCTTCAAACAAACATAAACCCGGATAAAGGAGGATAGAACGGTAGGTATTCAAATTAGGCGACGGATGGATAGGCGGATCATATGAAAGTGAGTGAATATAGTTAGCCACCTTAATGATCTTTAGCTTGCATTGAACATGCCTTTTTAACCATCCTTCGCCGTTAACCATTTGGGCATATTCGCCAAATGTAAGGCCATGGACAATGGGAATCGGATCGAGGCCAACGAAAGACCTATATGTCGTATCCAGTATCGGGCCGTCAACAAAATAACCGTTTGGATTCGGCCGGTCAAGTATCATCAATTCCACATCGTTTTCGGCGCATGCTTCCATCACATAATGTAAAGTTGACAAATAAGTATAGAAACGGGTGCCTACATCCTGGATGTCGAATATAACGAGGTCGAGACCTTTCAGATCTTCAGGTGTTGGTTTATAATGCTTGCCGTATAATGAAATAGCTGGTATTCCTGTTTTCGGATCAGTTGTGTCATCAACTGTAGCACCATTACTTGCTGTTCCTCTAAAACCATGTTCAGGGCCAAATATTTTAGTGATGTGAACACCGAGGTTAAGCAGGCTGTCCAAACTCGATACATGGTTTTTGCCGATCACCGAAGTTTGGTTGATCACCATGCCAATATTTTTACCCTTCAAATAATCAAGGTATAATTCGGTTTGATCCGCTCCCGGTAAAATTTCACCGTGTACATGCGTTTGTTTATCATGATGCCTTGTGAAAGGATCAGGTATAGCGCGAGGGTTTGACGTTCGCGGTTCGGGTCTTTGCTGTGCCTTAAGGGATGAAAAGCAAATTGATCCGGTCAATAAAAACAAAAGCGCTTTTTTCATAGACTAATGGCATACAATATCAGTATATCATTCAACTGAAATCTGCATATTTGCGAAAGTACAAAAAACATCCTGCATTGAGTTTTGCCTCATTCATATCTGCCCGCATTTCACTTAAGTCAAACCGTACTTATTCAAAGCTAATTGTACGTATTGCGGTTGTGGGTATTATGCTTGGTTTGGGTGTGATGATCTTGTCCGTGGCTGTTATCAGAGGCTTTAAGCTGGAAATCAAACAGAAACTACGTGGTTTTGCCGGTGATATACAGGTGCAGAATTACGATAACAACTATTCATATCAAACCACTCCTGTAAATGGCGATCCGACTTTTGTAAAACTGGTTAAGGCAAGCCCGCTTTTTACGCAAATTGCGCCGACGGCAACCAAACCCGGTATTATCAAAACCAAAAACGAAATTGAAGGTGTGGTTTTGAAGGGTGTAGATAAAAGCTACGACTGGGCATTCTTCAAAAAAACTCTGGTCGCCGGTAAAGTGATCGACTTTAGCGATACGGTTGATGCGCAAAAGCAGATCATGATATCGAGCAATACCGCAAACAGGTTACGATTGAAAGTCGGCGATAAATTTATTATGTACTTTGTTCAGGAGCCTTTACGTAAACGCCCGTTCCGTGTTGTGGGGATATTTGATGTTGGAGTTGAGGATATTGATAAGACCTTTGTTATCGGCGACTTATCATTGATAGTGAGGTTAAATAACTGGCAGCCTAACCAGATAGGCGGATATGAATTGCGTGTTGCAAATTTTGATCAGCTGGACCAAGCCAACAATTTTTTGAGCGATAAAATGCCGCTCAAGTTAAAGTCTTATACAATTAGCGATTCGTATCCTACCATTTTTGAATGGCTTAAATTGCTTGACGTTAATGCGCAGGTAATGCTGATACTGATGCTTATTGTGGCAACCATCAATATGATATCAGCATTATTGATTATTATCCTGGAACGTACATCCATGATCGGTATATTCAAAGCAATGGGGGCCGGGAACTGGGCCATCCAAAAGATTTTTCTTTATAATGCTTCATACCTCATAGGTATCGGGCTGATTCTGGGTAATATTTTTGGCTTGGGGATAAGCTTTTTTCAATCTAAGACACATCTCTTTACGCTTGATGAAGAATCATACTATATGAAATTTGTGCCTATAAAGATAATCTGGAGCGATATGGTGTTATTGAACATCGGTACATTGATCATCTGCCTGGCTGTGCTCATCATTCCATCAATGCTGGTAACTAAAATATCACCGGTAAAAGCTATTCGCTTTAAATAACTTTTCTCAATTATGTTTTTTTGAAACCTGGAAATTGAATTTTAGGTTAATACCTCCTGCACCAAACTTCAGCTGCTGAGTCCCGAGTCCATCAAGCGGGTATTTCAGAAATGGCTCAATGATCAGCCTGTTATTTCCTACGGGATATCCGGTGCCAATTGCAAAATTGAGTGTTTTGGCGAAGTAAAAGCTGCCGAAACTGCTTTTGGTGGTTTCGTCCTGGGTAGGCGAGCTGGAGGGGTATATGGATGGCGAATTATAGCTGTAAGTATAAGTTTCATTGATAAAAGTTCCTGAGCTTAACCCTGCCAAAATATAAGTGTCGCCTTTTTTTGGATTAAATACATATTTCAGGTTTACGGGCACATCTAAACCGATAAGGCTGGCATCATAGTTTTTAAATGACGGGGCTGTAACCAGGTAGTAGCTGGCGGCTTTTAATGCGTAGGTATTGGTTACTGCAGGCACTGCCGCTGCGGCCATAACAGCCGAACTTGGTGGCTGGGTATTATAACTTAATGTATTTTGGCCGACAGACACACCGGTTGACAGCTTTAGGTTTTCTGTGAGTTTGATATCCGAGGTAAAACCAGCGCCCACATTGAATTGGTTGTTGCTTCCTTTGGCATAGTTAATATAAGTTGCTGCATAAATATCAAACAGGACTGCCCGGTTAGTTTTTGCAGACTTTTCTGAACTTTTTGGGGCAGGTGTGCTATCATCAGTGAATGGAAGGCGATTAGCCTTTGCCGTTTGCTGCTGCATGTTAATGCCGGGCCTGGAACCAGTAACAGCGTAAGCCTTATTAGTCTCTTTTCCTGCAGTATCTGTCTTTTGCAGTATGTTGCCTGCGGTAACGGGTACGTTCTTGCTTTGTTGATTGGTATTATTTGCAATCACTAAATCAGGTTTAGCAACAGCTTTATTTTCGTTAGCATTTTCGGGCTGTGCGGCAGTTGGTTGTTGCGCTGTTGTATTACCCGACCTGACTGTATTTAAATTTAATCCAAATGAATTGTTTTTATCCAGTGCGATAGAAGAGGGTTTATTATAAACTCCGTTATTATGTGTTTTTTGAGTGGCATGGCCATTATTGGCTGTTAATAAATCTTGTTTAGCCTGTTTAAAGGCAGCGCTATCAGCCGGTATTTTGGTCATTGGCTCTGTAACTTTTGGAGCCAGTTTTTTGTTAATTGTAAGGCGCGGTTTATTCTCTTTTACCTGAGTATTTTTAAACCATAATATACCCAGGAACAGCAGTAATGAAGCGGCAACTGAGCTCCACCAGATCCATGCAATAGGGCGGCGCCTGGCTTTCTCAGGGAACTTTTCCCTAAGCAATATCCAGCCTTCATCAGCTGAAGTGTCGTCGAAATTGTCAAACACTTCCCTGATGCGCTTTTTTAACTCATCATCCAAATGTTCATCCATGGTTTCGAATCTCTGTATTAATCATTTTTCTTAATTTTTCCTTGGCCCTGCTTAAATATACCCGCGATGAGCTGGCCGGTATTTTCAGCATAGCGCTTATTTCATCGTGGTTATAACCATCTATTTCATATAAGTTGAATATGGTAAGCTGAATAGCAGGCAGATTTTTCATCAGATTTAATATGTCCTGCGCCTGGAGCGAATCAACAGCATTCACGTTGACTAAAACCGGCAAGTCATCATCAAGCACGGTATTTAACTGCAATTTTATATCCTTGCGCCGCCTGTCAATAGAGGTATTAATGATAATTGTGCGCAGCCATGCTTTAAAAGGCTTGGTGATATCATAACTGTTAATTGAATTAAATACTTTGATAAAAGCATCATTTACAACTTCCAGTGCGTCATCCTTGTCAACACAATAACGCAAGCCTATTCCCATGGCGTAGCCATAGAACTGCTTATAAAGCAATTCCTGGTATTTTAAGCTGCCTGTTTTGCATTGCTTTATAAGTTCAGATTCAGCAATGCGGTGGGGTGGACGCATTAAGTGTTATTATTCAGCCAATAATTCAACTAATTTAATTTTCTTATCCTTTACGATACAAATCTTGTTATCGCTACATAGCCGCGATTTTTTATTCAACAAAAAAGGCCGGTATGTCTACCAGCCTGTTAAGTCTTTTATTGATATGGATTACTGACTTTTCTTTAAATCATATTGCAGGCTCAGTGTATCGAGCGCGTTGGCTTTCATTTGTAAAATATTGCCATCGTACTGAAATTGATATAACCCATTCAAATGTGTTTTGGTAGCAATTCCATTTTTAGGGAAAGTTTTATCGTTAAATATGATATATGAGCCGTTGACAGCGAAGTTGCCATAGCTGCCGGCATGTGCAGTTGATGTATCGCCTGTAACCGTATAAGTGTTGGCGGGCGTTTGAAATGTAATAACAATATTAGCAGCTGTAGTATCAAAAGGTTGAGTATCGGAGCTTCGTTGCAATAGCCTGAACTGGCCCGTGAATGTGCCTGAGGGGATTAAAGCAGGCTGAACTTTGGGCTTTCCAACACAACTCGCAAGTAACGCGAGGAGAATGGGTAATGCGTAAAGTATTTTATGTTTCATTTATAAACTGGTTTTGTAATAAGTACGTTACTAAGTTATAAAAACGATACAAATACGCACTTATTTTACAATTTTTTTGCTTCGTCCCAAAATACATCCATTTCGGCAAGAGTCATATCATGTAATTGGCGCCCATTTTCTTTTGCTTTACTCTCGAGGTATTGGAAGCGCTTGATGAATTTCCTGTTGGTCTTTTCGAGTGCATCTTCGGGGTTAATATCAATAAAACGTGCATAGTTGATCAGTGAAAAAAGCAGATCGCCAAATTCACTTTCTGCCTTCTCATGGTCTATTTTACTTTCATCTTCAACGTTGAATTCGTTCTTGAACTCACGCAGCTCCTCTTCAACCTTGGCCCAAACCTGGCCTTTCTCTTCCCAGTCAAAGCCTACGCCGCGGGCCTTTTCCTGTATGCGAGAAGCTTTAACCAATGCGGGTAAAGAGTTTGGTACGCCGCCTAAAACCGATTTGTTCCCTTCTTTTAGTTTTATCTGCTCCCAGTTGCGTTTTACATCAGTTTCGTCGTTCACTTCAACATCACCATAAATATGCGGGTGACGGTTAATCAACTTGTCACAAATCCCGTTCAATACATCGGTGATCGTAAAATCCATTGTTTCAGAGCCAATACGCGCATAAAATACCAGGTGAAGCATAATATCGCCAAGTTCTTTTCTGATCTCAGGCATATCGGCACTTAATATTGAATCAGAAAGCTCGTATACTTCCTCAATGGTGAGGTGGCGCAGACTTTCCAGGGTTTGCTTTTTATCCCAGGGGCAGTTAAGGCGAAGGTCATCCATGATGGTGACAAGTCGCTCAAATGCGGCGCCGGGGGTATTTGCAGCTATTGGAGGTGTTATTGACATGTTTTTAATGTGCAAATGTGTATATGTGCAAATGTGCGGATTTTATATGTTGAAATGAAGTTTTAGGCGTATCTGCACATCTTAAATTTGCTCATTTGCCAATCGGACAGCCCGTAACATTTCGCGTTTGCCGGGTGCGCCGGGAGCTTTTTCAACCTTCAATCCGAGACCTTTCAGAATGCGTTTCAGATTACCGGTAATGGCATAGGTGACAAATACCCCGCCGGGTTTCAGGAACTTTATGGTGTGCGATATGGCCTCCTCATTCCACATTTCAGGTTGATGCAGTGAAGCAAAGGCGTCAAAATAGATCACATTGTATTGCTCGTTGCTATTGAAATTTAAAAGCTTGCTGTGCGCTATTTGCAAATGACAGAGATTGTTTAATGCAACCGTGCTTTTTAAAGCATCGGTATATTGTTCTTTAAAACTATCCCAAATTGGCTTAGATAAATATTGATCATAACCGGTTTGCTGAATAAGATCAGCACTCAAGGGATATGCCTCAATACCCGTATATTTCAGTTGGATCTGATTTTCAGTGCAATAATCAGCGCTTAGCAAAAAATTGAGCCCGGTACCAAAACCGACCTCTAAAATGGATACAGGTTCTTTTAGGTTATGTTGAAAATTTTGCAAATAGTAAACCAGACCTGCATTTAGAAAAACATGCCTGCTTTCCTGCAAAGCGCCATGTCTGGAGTGGTAATTTTCGCCAACCAAGCTATTAAAGATGGTTTTTGAGCCATCTGCCGTGGTAACGATGCTCAATGCTTCATTGTCCATGTGTTAATCCTCCAAACGCTGGTCGCTCACCTCCTTAATGGCTTCTCCCAGGTCATAAACCGGCACAGAG
>JBQCEA010000702.1:0-5964 GCA_051960695.1 Mucilaginibacter sp.
AGTTCTTATTGCTTTCAATAGATTGTTTAATAACGCTGATATCGGGGTGCGGGCCATTGTATAGCAGCAATATTTTCTGCCGCGCATCCAACACCTCGACATAAATGGTTTCGGTATTGTTTTGTACTGATAGCTCATTCTTTACCGGCGCTATACTGATGGTAAATTTCCGGATACCTTTTTTGTCCGCATTCAGCTTTAGCGGAACAACCTTGCGGAAATTATCTGAGTTGACAACTACATTCTGCTCTGCAACCTGTTTTCCATCTGAGCTAACCCTGATCCGCATGGTTTCGCCTTTAGTCTGAAAAGCCTCTGCCAAAACCTCGATGATAAAGTCGTTACCAAGGAATGCCGTTTTATTGTAGTTCACATAGCCGAAAAGCACTTCGCGCCGTGCTCCTTTATCGCCCAAGGCAACAGAATAAATAATCGTTTTCAGATTTTTTGCTTCGTAAACGGGGTCACTGCCCTCATTATATAACCCGTCAGTAGCCAATACCAATGCCCCTATATTCTGATTGGCAAATCGTTCATTCAGTTGATGGATGGCCGAGGAAATATTGGTTTGTTTACCGTTGAATTTTGATGAAAGACCATCATTTAACCCTCTGCTAAAATTAAACTCATGCACATCATATTGATCACCAAGCTGCTGTTTAAGTTTAGCCAAATCATCGACCCAAGTGTTTGAGGTGAGGCCAAATAGCTTAATGGATTGTGAATTATCCTGGGCAATAAGTACCAATGGCTTTTGCTGATTATAACTAACCGACCGGATCAGTGGAGAGATCAATAAAAAAGCAATCAGGAATACGCAGATAGCGCGGACACCAAACAACAGGTAAGTGATCCGCTTTTCAAGACCAGAAGGCTGCCGGTACATCAACCATGCATACAGCAGGCCCAGCAAAAGGCACACAGGTATCCACCATCCCGAAACCGGTCCCCAGGTTATTGAAAACAGAAGCTGCATATTGGGTTTGACGTTAAACGTAAATACGTTTAACGTTATGGTGCAAAATGCGAAATAAATGCGAGAGATTCTACTTAAGACTTAAAACTCAAGACTCACGACTTAATTAAAGCATTCCGCCGTCCACAGGAATTACCTGCCCGGTGATGTACGATGCCATATCCGAAGCCAGGAACACACAGGCATTAGCCACATCTTCTGTCTCGCCGCCACGTTTTAATGGAATTGCACTTGCCCAGCCTTCAACCACTTTCGGATCAAGTACTTCGGTCATTTCAGTTTTGATAAAGCCCGGCGCTACTACGTTTGTACGGATATTGCGTGAACCTAATTCTTTAGCGATAGATTTAGAAAAGCCAATGATACCGGCTTTAGATGCTGCATAATTAGCCTGACCAGCATTACCCTGCACACCAACCACCGAGCTCATGTTAATGAACACACCGTCGCGGTTTTTCATCATGATCTTGGATGCCGCTTTGGTAAGGTTGAATATTGATTTCAGGTTTACTTCTAATACTTCGTCCCACTGCTCTTCGGTCATACGCATTAGCAGGCCATCTTTAGTGATACCGGCATTGTTCACCACGATTTGCAGTGTGCCGAAATCGGCAACGATGTCGTTAACCAGTTTTTCTGCCTCATCAAATTTGGAAGCATCAGAGCGGTAACCTTTTACCTTTGTACCAAACTTTTGTAGTTCCTGCTCTAAAGCCTGGCCTTTTTCAACAGACGATAAATATGTAAAAGCCACATTAGCGCCATGCTCGGCAAATTTTTCGGCTATTTTACGGCCTATACCTTTTGAGGCGCCTGTTACCAGCGCTGTTTTTCCTTCCAGTAATTTCATAAAAGTTCAGAATGATTTCGGGTTTCGAAGATAGGTAATTAGTCGGAAAGTCGGAAAGACCGTGAGTCTGAAAGATTTTGGATCTATTCTATCAGAAGCTTTTTATAGTCCTCCTTCAACGCCATCAAACACCCAGCACATAAACAGCCGTCATACTGCTCACTGATGTACTGCGTTTCATTCAATGTCAATTGCACCTGGCTGCACTGGCATTTAGCAACTGAATTAGCTTTACATTCAAACGGCGAGTTACAGCGCTCGCAGCGGACTATTTCGTGTTTGCGATGTTTCATCGGAGCCAAGTTATGGCTTTTATGGCAGAGTGATTGCAGGCAGAAAAATTTAGTGCAAGTAGGTTATAAAAAATTTCTGATAAAGACAGATGATAACGTTATAAAGGTTGCAAAGGCATTACTCAAATCTCAACTTCACTCTAAAATCACAGCCTCTGCAACCTGTTATAACTTAATTTTCCAGCGGCACAAACTTCATGGAGATGGAGTTTACACAGTGCCGCGTATTTTTGGGTGTCATGTATTCACCTTCAAAAACATGACCGAGGTGAGCGCCGCAATTGGCGCATAATATTTCAACCCGGTGCCCATCCGCATCAACCTGTCTCCGCACCGCACCGGGTATTTCGTCGTCAAAGCTGGGCCAGCCGCAGAACGATTCAAATTTATCGTCCGAGCGGTATAGCGGTGCATCACAGCGCTTGCACACATATACTCCCTTTGCTTTGTTATTTAATAATGAGCCTGTAAACGGCCTTTCAGTGCCTTTATGTAATATCACCCTTTCTTCTTCGGGTGTGAGCTGATTGTATTCCATAGGTTATTATTGAATGACTGAATTAGTGAATTACCGAATTAATGAATTGGCAATCCTCATTCAGCCTTTTAACAAATATACGACGGGAATGGTGTTTTGATTTTGAAGAAAAGGCTTGTTTACATTGGTCTGACAAGCGAGGGAATACCTGCCGAACTTATAAAAGCATGAGTGCGAAGGCTTATGCACACACTTCGACTGAGCTCAGTGTGACACCCTATCAAAATAAAAATCCCAGCCATTTCTGACCGGGACTATATTATTGGCAGGCAAAACCTTTTACCTTTATCCTTTTTTATCCTTTTACCTTCTTCTTAGAAAGTTCTTCTGCCATAGCAGCGCCAATTTCGGCCGGAGATTCTACTACACGGATGCCGCACTCGCGCATGATACGCATTTTGGCTGCAGCAGTATCGTCAGCGCCACCTACTATCGCTCCAGCGTGGCCCATACGGCGTCCCGGAGGAGCGGTTTGCCCGGCGATGAACCCGACAACTGGTTTAGTACCATTTTCTTTTATCCAGCGGGCAGCTTCAGCTTCCATGCCTCCGCCTATTTCGCCTATCATGATGATGCCGTGTGTATCCGGATCATTCATTAGCAGTTCAACAGCTTCTTTTGTTGGTGTGCCGATGATCGGGTCGCCGCCGATACCGATAGCAGTGGTAATACCCATGCCGGCTTTTACTACCTGGTCAACAGCCTCGTAAGTTAAAGTACCAGATTTTGAAACTACGCCAACATGACCTTTTCTGAAGATAAAGCCCGGCATGATACCGATCTTGGCCTCGCCGGCAGTAATAATACCCGGACAGTTAGGGCCGATCAACCGGCTGTCACGGCCTTTCAGGTATTCTTTCACCTGGATCATATCCTTGGTCGGGATACCTTCGGTGATACAAACGATCAGTTTGATACCCGCTTCAGCAGCTTCCATGATGGCATCGGCTGCGAATGGCGGCGGTACGAAAATGATAGACACATTGGCACCGGTTTCTTTTACGGCAGCTTGAACGGTATTGAATACAGGAAGGTTAAGGTGTTTCTGACCTCCTTTACCCGGCGTTACACCGCCTACAACGTTGGTACCGTATTCAATCATCTGCGATGCGTGATAGGTACCTTCGTTACCTGTAAAACCCTGAACTATTACTTTGGAATCATTGTTGACGAGAACGCTCATAGACTTAAAATGTACGCGCAAAGCTAAAGTTATTACAGCTAATCTCAAAACCTGTTAAGCTGGTTTTTTGTATACCTGTTTTGACTTGTAAATTCTTCCTGCCATTGATCTTAAGGCTTCAGTGCAAACTGAAGCCAGTGAGAGTATTTATACTTACTTTATAAAACACCCAAAGTAACAATACGTAACTTAGCATTATGAGCAGCATCTATAATTTTCAAAAAGTGAACGACGGCCTGGCGTGTTCAGGGCAGCCGCGTGAAGGCCAGCTTGGATCTATCGCTGATGAAGGCTACCAGGTAGTGATCAATCTTGGTTTGGCTGATGGCAAATATGCTTTGGCCGATGAAGCATCATCAATAAAAGCATTAGGGTTGACTTACCATCATATACCGGTACAGTTCGATAATCCAATGCCGGAGGAGTTAGAGAATTTTATCTATCTCATGAACCAGCATAATGGCGAAAAGGTATTGGTACACTGCGCCGCCAATTATCGCGCGTCGTGCTTTACCGGACTGTATTTATTCGCATCCCATCAGCTTGATCTCGATCAAATGAAAGATCTTATCGAAAACGTATGGCAACCGGATGCAGCATGGCAGCAATTTATTGACGATAGTGTTGAATGGCTTATCGGCCTGGATTGAGTTGATTGTTAGCTCTGCAACAACTTAATAAACTAATAAACATATCAACTTAGTCAACTAATTCGTAATTTCGCCACCTCAAAAAAAGCAGTATAGCCGATGGACTACCAATTTAAAGATATAGAGCGCAAGTGGCAGCAATTTTGGGCCGAGAAGCAGACTTTTAAGGCTGATAATCAATCGTCCAAACCCAAATATTACGTGCTGGATATGTTCCCTTACCCTTCCGGTGCAGGATTGCATGTTGGCCACCCGCTGGGCTATATCGCATCGGATATTTTTGCCAGATATAAACGTCTGCGCGGTTTTAATGTATTACATCCGATGGGCTACGATAGCTTTGGCTTACCTGCCGAGCAATACGCTATACAAACCGGGCAGCACCCGGCTATTACTACCGAGGCTAACATTAATACTTATCGCCGGCAGTTAGACCAGATTGGTTTTTCGTTCGATTGGAGTCGTGAAGTACGCACCAGTTCGCCCGACTTTTACAAGTGGACCCAGTGGATCTTTATGCAACTGTTCAATTCATGGTATAATAAATCCACTGACAAGGCCGAAAGCATTGAAAAACTGATTAAGCATTTTGAGCAGAACGGTTCTGCAGGTATCAATGCTGTATGCGACGAAGACATATTGAACTTTACCACTGCGGAATGGAAAGCGATGAGCAACCGCGAACAGCAGGAAGAATTATTAAAATATCGCCTCACGTACCTACGTGAGAGCACTGTTAACTGGTGCCCGGCTTTAGGAACGGTATTAGCCAATGACGAAGTAAAAGACGGCTTTAGTGAGCGCGGCGGTTACCCGGTTGAGCAAAAGAAAATGATGCAATGGAGTATGCGCATCACGGCTTATGCTGAGCGTTTACTGCAAGGCTTAGATACCATCGACTGGCCAGAGCCTGTTCGTGAAATGCAGAAGAACTGGATCGGTAAGAGCGTTGGCGCTTCCGTTAAATTTGCTATTCAAAAAAATACTCATAACTCAGAACTCACAACTCAGGACTACATAGAGGTTTTCACTACCCGCGTTGATACAATATTTGGTGTTACGTTTTTAGTACTTGCGCCTGAACATGAGCTGGTGCCTTCATTAACTACTCCTGAACAAAAGGCGGTTGTTGATGCTTATATAACACAAACCAAAAAGAAATCGGAGCTGGACCGTATGGCCGATGCCAAAACGGTATCGGGTGCGTTTACAGGAAGCTATGTGATCAACCCGGTGAATAATGAGCAAGTGCCTATTTATATTGCTGATTATGTTCTGGCAGGATATGGCACTGGTGCCGTTATGGCCGTTCCTTCCGGCGACCAAAGAGATTACCTATTTGCCAAGCATTTCAATTTGCCGATAGTACCTATTATCGATATACAAAAGATCGAGACCGAAGCCGACCCGACCAAAGAGGGACATTATATCAATTCGGATTTCATGAACGGGCTGAATTATAAAGAAGGCACAG
>JBQCEA010000703.1:0-4275 GCA_051960695.1 Mucilaginibacter sp.
ATATGTCGTCGCCATTTTTGCCTTTCAATGCCCGCAAATGCACCTGGAATGCAACTGTTTTACCTGTGTTGGTGATAGTCACTGCATGATAGGTACTGTCATTAGAGCCCTTGTCGGTATAGTAAGATACTTTCAGCGCTGTTTTTGGCAAATCTTTTAAGGCCGAGTAATCAGTATATCCAGTTTGCGGTGTCATATACCATTTGGATTTTTTCCAGTTCAGCACATCGGGTTTTTTTGACAGCCAGTACCAGTTGATGCTTCTTATATTCCCTTTGTCATCGGTCAGTTGCAAGCGCAGGAAATAAGTATTTGACAATCCCTCAATAGCAGGTAATGCGAAGCACTTTTGTGTGCCGTCGGCATCTATATTTATCGTTGCCGAATTAGTATACTTTTGGCTGCCATCCAGATTATAGATCACAGCTTCTGCTTTCAGGTCGGAAAATTTTTCCAGGAAAGAGTTAATAACATCTACCTCATTATTGGCATAAGAATACATGATATGCACCGGCTCCATTGATTTTTTCATCCCGAAATATGTTCCTGCCGGGTACAGGTAATAATCATAGGTATGCCAAATCAGCCCCGGCCATGGGTTGCTGCCCATCCATTGCACCACACCGGTTGCCGTGTTGTATTTATGCAGTCCATAGGCTTCCATCATGGCGCGGTGTGCCTCATAGTCTTGTGCCTGTGCTTCGGCTATGTATTGTTTGATATTCGCCGGTTTGCCATAACGTCCCTCTATTGCTTCGTTAAATACTTTGGTAGTACCAAAAGTCATGGTTCCGCAGTGATAATCCCAATCGGCGGTGTTATACCATAATGAATCTTTAGGTATGAATTTGATCAGGCTTTCGTACGGCGGAATTGACGGGCCCGGTGATATTTCTGTTGCAAAGCTCCATGCTCCGCCATGTTTCATTGTCGTGTCGGTTTCCCAGTAGATTGGCGGCACCCACTCATAAGGACCGTCCATCTTCACGCCACTGAAACCCGATACTTTTGATTTGCTGGCATCAGCTGTAGAGATCGTTGGATTAGGCCACTTTAGAGCAGCCTCAATATTCAGATAGTCACGCTCAACGCTGGTATCACGCGGCGGCATATCGCTGCCGTTGAGCCAAACCATAATGCTCGGTTTGTTGCGCAGCCAGTACATTACGCTGCTATCTGATTGCATAGCAACAACCCGTTTGGCAGCGTCCCAATTTTCCGGGTATTGCCATGCGCCGCAGCACATCCAGCCTGTCATTACCAGCAGACCGTATTTGTCGCACAAAGCATAAAAGTGATCATCCTCAAGTTTGCCTTCTGAACGTACAATGTTCATGTTCATGTCACGATATAGGCGTAGTTCCTGCTCTTGCCTTTCAGGCGAGCGGCGCTGGAATATATCCGGCGACCAGGCCGCGCCACGCAGCATAATAGGTTTGCCATTTACAATAAACTCGCGTGACTTATCGTCGATCAGCTTAGAGGTGATCTGCCTGATACCAAAATTCTCGGCAATAGTATTGCTAACGGTGCTGCCCCTTTCTATGGACAACTCTAAACGGTTCAGCTCGGGCTTGCCATATTGCCATGGCCACCATATTTTAGGATTTTGGATATTAAGCTGTGAAAATTCTGTCGGAGTGAAGGTGACGTTTTTAATCTCCTTCGGGCTTAAATGAACCTTCTGCTCAAAGCTGATATTGTCGTTGATCTTTCCCTTAACTACTACGTCCTGCGGATTTGCTGAATAGTTGGTAACCAGGGCATCAACAGTTAAATGTGCAACTGCCAGTGACGGCATATCGAAATTAGTTGTAACTAAAGGATATTGAATACCAACTTTATCAAAGGTTTTGATCTCGATATCATTTACAATACCACCGTTATAATCGGGTGGATAATGTATCCAGTCGGCATAATCAATGGCAAGATCGCCGCCGCGTTTTTGCGGATTAACCGGGCGTTTGATCTCCAATGCCAGAACGTTGTTGCCTGGTTTGATATGTCGGGTTACATCCAGTTCAATTATTCTGAATGGGCCCATGGTCTGGGTTGAATCAGCGATCTTTAGCCCATTTAACCATACGTTGGCTTTGTAATTAATGCCATGCAATTTGAGTACAACTGTTTTGCCTTTCTGTGATGCGGGTAAAGCAAATTCTTTCCTGAACCACCAGGGTTTATCCAGCATGGGGTTGTCAAGCTTCTTAAAATTCATTCCATAGAATGGGTCAAAATTGTAGGCTTTGTTGGCAAGCAAACCGGCGATAATGGTAGTTGGTACGCTCACCTTATACCAACCCTCGGGCCGGAATTTACTTTGAGAGATCGAATTGCCATTGGCCGTAACTTTTGTAGACGATTGCATTTGCCAATCATCTTTCAGGATCATCCGGTAAGTTTCGCCGTCTTGCGCGAAAGCTTGGAAAAGGAATAGTGATAGTGTGATCACCAAGCCGAGTTTTTTCATATTTGAGAATGTTAGTAGGTCCTATACTATCAAGTACGGATACTTATGCAATTCCCCTGGGGATGAGATTTGCAGTCCGTTAGTTCTAATTATTGCGCATCGTAATACAATGCAGCTGCACCCAATATGCCGCTGTTTTGCAAAGCCGATGTTTTTACTTCAAGCTTTTCGATGCTTTTCGTAAAGGCGAATGTTTTAATCCGCTCCCACATGCTTTTTTCAAAAAAGTTAAATGCCAGCTGCACAGATCCGCCCAGGATGATCAATTCTGTATCATACGTATACATGATCATCTTAATGGCATTGCCCAGGTGCATACCCAATTCTTCATATAACTTCAGCGCTTGGCTATCACCTGTCTGCGCATGTTTAAATACTTCTTCACCGTTCAGACCATGAACATTGCGGAAGAATGAGCCGCTGGCATAAAATTCATAATTATGCTCAAGGTAATCCACCATACCAAATTCACCCGCACCGCAGTTTTTACCTGCATACAAATGACCATTGATAATAACACCCGCCCCCAAACCGGTACCGATGGTAAGGCCGATCATCTCCGATTTTCCCTTGCCTTTGCCAAAATAGTGCTCACCCAGGGCAAAACAGTTGGCGTCGTTATTGACGAACACCGGGATATTGTATTTCTTTTCCAGCAATTCCTTTAGAGGAACCTCTTTCCACGATGGAATATGTACCACATCATATACGATGCCTTTTTCTACATCCACCACACTTGGTACACCAATACCGATGGCTTTTACTTCTTTATTGATAAGTGCATCTATTAGTGAATAAACATCCTGCAGCACCTGTTCTTCAGTTCCTTTGGTTTGGATACGGCGGGAAATAATTTCAGACAGGAAATCTTCGCTTACAACTGCACCACGAATATTGGTTGCGCCCAAGTCAATGCCGATAACTTTAGTACTCATACCGCAGCCTCTTCCTTTTTATCAAATATGGTTTGGTTAGTAACGAGCGGTTTGGCCCAGAAGCCGATGCTAAGCATATAACCGAATGTGATGTATAAAAACATCATACCGCCACGCAAACCGATCATATTACCCAAAGCGCCAATAAGCAACTGCACAACAGCTCCGCCAATAATGCCGGTAACCAGGATGCCTGCAAATGAGCCATGATCTTCGCTAACCGAACTAAGTGCGAGCGAAAAGATGATAGGGTACATTACCGACATAAAGAAGCCTGTAATTGAAAACGCATATAAAGAAACCTGTGCACTGCCGAATAGCCCTAATGATAAACAAATAATAGCAGGAATACTGAAAAGTATCAGCAGCTTACGGCTGTCCATCAGTTTAAGAAGCAGAAGGCCCAAGATACCGCCTATCATCATCAGGCCCCAAAAATTAGCCACAGCGTGGGCGCCTTGTGTTTGCGGATCGAACTTATGATACTCATAAAGAAATTGCGACATCCAGTAAGACACACCCTGCTCAGTGCCTACATAACAGAATAGAGCAATAAAATAGGCTATAACAACCGGCTTTTTTAACAGGTCGACGTGCGTTTTCCAAGGGCCTGCTTTTTCTTCGCTGGTCAGCTCTACTTTCGGAAATTTGGAAAGCAGAATGACAACGAACATAAATATGCTGATAATGGTGAACAGCCAGTAAAGCGATATCCAGGGCATGCCGGCTGGCACCAGCGGTTGCAGAACTGAAACGATGCCGCCACTTTTATGTGCAAGATTAAGCACCATATATGAATAAACCAACGGACTCAGGAATGATGCACCGCCGAATATGAGTTGTGCCATAACTGATGTAAAGGCATAATTT
>JBQCEA010000704.1:0-5251 GCA_051960695.1 Mucilaginibacter sp.
AAAGGCTTTAGAACGTAATCGTTCATGCCGGCGCCTTCCATCTCGTTTATCTCGCTGTTCAGCATAGAGGCTGTCAAGGCAATGATCGGCAATTGTTTGTAGTAATCTTCTTGTTTTGAGCGAATAATGCGGGTAGCTTCCAAACCGCCCATTACCGGCATGTGAATATCCATTAGCACCACATCCAGGTTATGGTTTTTTTCTACCTTATCTACTGCCTCTGCCCCATTTTCAGCAAACTCAATGTTTGCACCCCATTTTCCAAGCACTTTGTTAATGAGTAACCTGTTGATCTGGTTATCATCAACAACCAAAACGTTTAGTTGTAATCCTGTTTCCACCTTATTGTTATTGTTGCTGGCACCTTTATACCATTTATCAAATTTTATTGTAAACCAGAAAGTAGAACCCTTGCCCTGGATACTTTCTACATGGATAGCTGCATTGTGCAGCTCAATTAGTTTTTTAGTGATGGCAAGGCCTAAACCTGTGCCACCGTACTTACGGGAAATGTCCGATCCAGCCTGTTTAAACGACTCAAATATGGTATTTATTTTGTCATTGGCAATGCCTATACCCGTATCTGTTACTGCAAACCGTATTTTGATATCTTTATCAGTTTGCTCGATCACCCGCAAGTCAATGGTAATACCACCAACCTCGGTAAACTTAACTGCATTACCTACCAGGTTCAGCAATATCTGACATAACCTCATCCGGTCGCCTGTAATTAGGTCGGGGATGGCTTCATCTACCGAATATTTTATATAGATCTTCTTCTCGTCAGCATTGAACTGCAATGAATGGGCAATACTTTGCACCATCTCGTTCAGATCAACCGCTGTTTGCTCCAGTTCAATATTGCCTGTTTCGATCTTGGTAAAATCAAGTACGTTATTGATCAGCGTCATCAGGTTCTCTGCTGAGAACTTAAGAATCTTCAGGTTCTCCTTTTGCAACTCTGCTGAATTATCATCAAGCAGCAGGTGCGACATACCGATAACTGCATTCAGCGGCGTACGGATCTCATGGCTCATTACCGAGATGAACATATCCTTAGCGCGGCTCAGTTGCAGGGCCTCTTCTTTGGCTGTTATCAGTTCTATCTCCGCTTTCTTTTTCGCCGTTATATCAATAATGACCTCGATATATTTATCAATCTCCCCGTCCTTATCCAGTATTACAGAGTTAATAACCGAGATCCACAATGGCCGGCCGTCCTTACGATATACCAGCAGGTCAACTTCAAATGATTGCTTTTGCTTTGACAGTTCACGCGATTTATCGATGATCGACATGTCCGTCAGCTCGCCTTTCAGTAGATCGCCCAAAGGATTGCCTTTTGCGTCTTCAATACTGTAGCCTGTGATCTTCTCAAATGCAGGGTTTACCCATTCAACTTTACCATCGCTGTTATTGATCACAACACCACTGGTGGTGCTGCTTGCTACCAGCGAAAGCATCGTAAGCTCTTCTTCGATCTTTTTACGACTGGTAATATCAACAATAATACCAATATGTCTTTCTACTTCGCCGTTTTCATTCAACAAGGGGTTGTTCGATATAAACACCCAAACAGGCGCACCATCTTTACGGTAAAGCTTCAGCTCACCTTCATAAGGTTTATTTTCCCTGAAAGCGGTTATAGCAGTTCTGTACAATGCCAGATCGGTTTCTTGTCCTACCCCTACCATACCAACAGTTTGCCCTTTGATCTCTTCCAGCGGATAGCCCATAATACGCTCAAGGGCTTCGTTCATCCAGATGATGCGGCCATCCTTATCACGTATCACTATACCGCTCGGTGATTTTTTTGCCGCGAATGAAAGTATGTCGAGATCCTTTTCAGCTCTTTTTAATAAGGTAATATCTCTTGCAGTAGCAAACCATTTATTATCCTTGAACAACAGCTGCCAGCTTAACCAACGGATATCCCTGGTATTGGTTACTACCGGGGTTTTCATCTCGAAGGGATGATGCCCTTTACCTGATCCACGTTTTATTTGCTGCTGGGCCGATACACTTATACCGTCCGAGAACAAGTTCCAGAATACTTTGCCGGTAAGTTGTTTCGGATGATACCCTAAAATATCTGCGACCGCTTTATTGATCATTTCAACACGGAATTCCTTGTCCATTACACAATGAATACCCTGCGATGAATTGAACAGGTTCACAAGGTCTTTATCCCGGCTTCCTGAAATTTTTAATTCCTTGTTTTGTTTGGCGACAACCAGGTGAGCAACCACATTTGCGGCCAGCGTACGGAGTGAGTTAAGCTGTTCGGTAGTGAGTTTGCGCGTAACAGTATCCATCACGCATAAAGCGCCCAATTTATACCCATTAGGGTCTATAAGCGGGGCGCCTGCATAAAACCTGATCTGAGGATCAGAGACTACAAAAGGGTTATCTTTTAATGCTTCGTATTCCAGCAGGTCTTCAATTTCGAGTACATGCTCGCCTTTGATAACCTCAACGCAAAACGAGTCTGCACGGGGTACTTGCTTCAGATCAACACCAACACATGATTTTACCAGCTGACGGTCAGCTTCAATAAACGTGATCAGCGCGATAGGTGTTTTACATACAACAGAAGCCAAACGTGCAATGCCGTCAAATTCCTGTTGGGTCGTTGTACCTAAAACGTTGTAGGTGCTAAGTGCTGTTAAGCGTCTATCCTCTAATAAAGCTGACTGGTGTTTACTCACGTTAAATTAATCCAAACCTTTGTGCCGGTATAATGGATATGATTCCATTAACCGATGCACTTTTTTACGGATTTTCCGTAAAGAAGGTTCATTGTCCGGATTAATTATTACTGCATCTATCAGTTCAACAATAGCTTCCATTTGTTTTTCTTTCAAACCGCGGGTGGTAATTGCCGCAGTACCCACACGGATACCTGAGGTAACGAAGGGTGATTTATCATCAAATGGAACCATGTTTTTATTCACGGTAATATCAGCCGCAACAAGTGCAGTTTCGGCAGCTTTACCAGTAATGTTTTTATTGCGAAGGTCGATCAGGATCAGGTGGTTATCTGTTCCGCCGGAGATAATCTCGTAACCGCGGTCAACCAAAGCTTTGGCCATAGCCGCTGCATTTTTCTTAACCTGTACAATGTAGCGCATATAATCATCGCTTAATGCTTCGCCGAATGCTACGGCTTTAGCAGCGATAATATGCTCAAGCGGGCCACCTTGTGTACCCGGGAAAACAGCCATATCCAATACGGCTGACATCATTTTGATCTCGCCCTTAGGTGTTTTTAATCCAAACGGGTTTGGAAAATCACGGCCCATCATAATGATACCACCGCGTGGCCCGCGAAGGGTTTTATGTGTAGTTGTACTTACAATGTGGCAATAAGGCAGCGGATCGTTCAGCAAACCGCGGGCAATAAGGCCTGCCGGATGCGAAATATCTGCTAATACCAGCGCACCTACTTCATCAGCCACTTTGCGGATAAATTCATAATCCCAGTCGCGTGAATAAGCCGAAGCACCGCAAATGATCATTTTAGATTTTTGCTCAAGCGCTGTTTTTTTAAGCTGGTCATAGTCAACCCTGCCGGTTTCTTTGTTCACTCCATAAAAATGCGGCTCATATAACTTACCAGAAAAGTTAACCGGTGAACCGTGTGTTAAGTGCCCTCCATGTGACAGATCGAAACCTAATATTTTATCGCCGGGCTGTAAACAAGCCAGCATAACTGCTGCGTTAGCCTGTGCACCAGAGTGTGGTTGTACGTTAACCCATTCGGCATTGAACAATTGCTTAGCTCTTTCAATAGCTATGTTCTCTATTTCGTCAACCACCTGGCAGCCACCATAGTAGCGTTTACCTGGCAAGCCTTCGGCATATTTGTTGGTTGCAACCGATCCGGCTGCTTCCATTACCTGGCGACTAACAAAATTTTCTGAAGCAATAAGTTCGATACCTTCTTCCTGGCGCTGTTGCTCTTCGTCCAGCAGCTTAAATATTAGTTTGTCTCTTTTCATGACGGGGAGTAAAAACGGCGCTAAGTTAAGATTTTAAGCGGAAAGCTAAAGGCTAAAAGCGGAAAGGGTTGATTAGCAATGATCCGTGATTTTGTTAACTGGCAATTTGGAATATTTAAGGGATTGATCTCTATCCACCAATCTCCTTCGATGTTATCCAGAAATTGTTGAACCCAAGGCCGATCTGTATTTTGATGAGTTCCTGCTGCAGCATTTCCAGCACGGCAAGGAAATTATAAACGAAATGTACTTTATTTTCTGAGCGTCCTACTATCGATTTGAAATCCAGGCGCTCATTGATCTTTAAAAGGTCATGGATCGCTTTTTTCTGCTCTTCGATGGTATATGGATACTGGACTACGGTATGAGTTACCTCCTCAGTACGGTTCATGTAGCGCTTAGTTACGCGTTCATAAACCATCATCAGCTTGTAAAGACTAATTTCTGAAAGTTCTTCTCCCGGCAATACAACCTGCTCGACTTGTTGCAGGTCATGTGCGATATTACCACGCTTTTCACGACTGAAACGCTCATCCTCTAAAGGCCGCAGCTCCTCGCATATCTGCTTAAATTTCTTGTATTCGATCAGCTTGCGGATCAGTTCAGCTTTCGGATCATGTTCGCCACCTTCCTCTTCAGCTTCGTAACGCGGAAGCAGCATTTTAGCCTTGATACGCATTAGCGTAGCAGCTACGAAAATGAATTCGCTGGCAAATTCCATATTAAGACTGTTCATCTCATGGATGTAGTTCAGGAAATCATCCGTAATACGGGCAATAGGTATATCCTGTATGTCCAGCTCGTCCCTCTCGATGAAAAACAACAGCAGATCAAACGGCCCTTCAAATTGTGGTAATCTTATCTCGAAACTCTCTTCGGTCATACAAGTTCAAAAGTATATTCAAATACTTTTCCGCAGCTATAAAAGTTATTAAAAAACCAAAAATAAAGTGGAAAACTTTTTACTTTAATAACGGTTAAAACAACTAATATTACTTTATACAATTTTTGCTCCCAGCATTATTGTTCACCTGGCCAACGTATTTACCAATTAAATAACTTAATTTTGTAATCGAATTTTTTACAACCACACTGATGCAGGTAGCAGCCGGAGATTTACTACAAAAAATTAACTTTCCATCTGATTTAAAGCAACTTAAAGAGGAACAACTTGAACAGGTTTGCCAGGAGCTGCGCCAATATATCATTGACGTTGTTTCGGTAAATGGAGGGCATTTTGCAGCAAGCCT
>JBQCEA010000705.1:0-3288 GCA_051960695.1 Mucilaginibacter sp.
ATCAATTCAAAAGTAATGTCCTGACCATGGCGCTGGCACCACTCGATCAGCTTGCTCTTGAAATTAGTTTCCGTTTGCTCCAGCTGACGGATGTCAATGTGCGATTTGATGATATGATTTACCAGGAAGTTTTTCGTGAAATCATATCCTTTATCCAGGTAAATGGCCCCTACCAGTGCTTCAAACGCATCTCCAAGAAGTGAGCTTTGCCGGGTTGAGTTCACCATGCGGTTATCGTATTGTATCAACTGTTCGAAACCCAGCTTACGGGCCAATTGATTCAAATTGCCACGGTTTACGATCTTTGACCGTAGCTCAGTCAGGAAGCCTTCATCCTCGTAAGGATACAGCTTAAAAAGCACTTCGGCTACTACACTGCCAAGAACAGCGTCGCCCAGAAACTCCAGGCGCTCATTGCTGTTCTTAATACCTTTTTTTACGTTTTGTGCTACGGATTTATGACGAAACGCCAGCCGGTATAACGATAAATTGCCCGGCACAAAGCCGAGCAAGTTTTTTAACGACTTTACGTATTTTCTATTGGGCGATAGGTATAGCTTATAGAACCGTCTGATTGGCATTCAACGTAATTAATCTTCGTATTTCTTAAATATCACTGACGCGTTATGGCCACCAAAACCAAATCCATTGCTTTGGGCTACCCTAACTACTCTTTTCTGTGCAGTGTTAAAAGTGAAGTTAATTTTAGGATCAAATGCCGGATCATCAGTAAAGTGATTGATGGTAGGCGGTATAATGTCATTCTTAATAGCTAAAATAGCCGCAATGGCCTCAACCGCGCCGGCAGCACCTAATAAGTGGCCTGTCATCGATTTAGTCGAGCTGATATTTACGCGGTAAATATCATCGCCGAAAGTATCTTGTATTGCTTTAACTTCCTGCGGGTCGCCAATAGGGGTTGACGTACCGTGAACGTTCACATAATCTATATCAGAAGGCGTTAAGCCTGCGTCTTCCAGTGCTGCCCGCATTACCAATGCTGCGCCAAGTCCTTCAGGGTGTGGTGCTGTCATGTGATAAGCATCAGCACTCATGCCGCCGCCGATCATCTCTGCATATATTTTTGCTCCACGGGCCTTAGCATGTTCCAGTTCTTCCAATATGATGGTACCGGCGCCTTCGCCAGCCACAAAACCGTCACGGTCCAGGTCAAACGGACGTGATGCTGTAGCAGGGTCATCATTACGTGTAGATAATGCATGCATAGCATTGAAACCACCTATACCGGCTTCGTTAATGATAGCTTCAGAACCGCCAGTGATAAACATATTAGCTTTACCCAGGCGGATATAATTAAAGGAATCGATCAATGAATTATTGGATGAGGCACAAGCCGAAACGGTTGTAAAGTTCGGTCCGCGTAAACCATATTTAATAGATATATGGCCCGGAGCAATGTCTGCAATCATCTTGGGTATAAAGAAAGGGTTGAAACGTGGTGTGCCATCGCCTTTAGCAAAAGCAACCACTTCGTCCAGGAAAGTTTTCAGGCCGCCGATACCTGAACCCCATATCACACCGATACGGTTGGTATCCAGCTTACTAAAATCTATGCCGGCATCTTTTACCGCTTCTTCGGTAGCGAATAAAGCATATTGCACAAAAGGATCAAGTTTGCGGGCATCTTTCTTACCCAAAAACCCGTCCGCGTCAAAATTCTTTACTTCGCAAGCAAATTTGGTTTTGAAGTTGGTAGTATCAAAACTCTTAATCAAGGCGGCGCCACTCACTCCATTGACCAGACCGCTCCAGTATTCCGGAATGCTGTTCCCAATAGGAGTAAGTGCCCCAAGCCCGGTTACAACAACTCTTTTAAACTCCATTTAGTAAAATTAGGGAGCTTATTTAACGTTCTTTTCAAGGTAAGCGATAGCCTGGCCTACAGTACCTATAGTTTCAGCCTGATCGTCAGGAATAGCCACGTTAAATTCTTTTTCAAACTCCATGATTAATTCCACGGTGTCTAACGAGTCAGCACCAAGATCATTGGTGAAGCTAGCTTCGGGTGTTACTTCACTTTCGTCAACACCTAATTTTTCTACGATAATAGCTTTTACTCTTGAAGCGATATCAGACATAGTCTTATAGTTTAAATGATTAAATAAAAATTCTGTGCAAAGGAAAAATAAATTCTGTTAAATATCAAATCTAAAAACATTTGCGTTATATGCAACAATCTTTTACTGCAACTGTTTCAATTTTGGTACTTTTACAGCCGCAAAAGTAATGATTTTGAACAGGAAATTTTTAAAGTTTGAGTTCGATCTTGATTTTGTTCTCATTGCAGTTACAACATCGCTAAAAGATTATCGCGCTTGTTATCTCATTAACAAGGCATTAAATTTTAATTTTGCAAAAGTTGCGGATCTTGAAGTGGATATCAATAATAACCTTGAACCTGTGCTGTTTTCAAGGTATCACTACAGTTGGGAAACTACCGAAACCGACTTCTATTTTATAGCCAATAAAGGTTCTGAAGGCTACCTGGTACCCGAGATGCGAAAGGCTGACTATTTTTTGTTGATAAAAAATTATATTGACGAAAACGACCTCGACAACCTGATTTCAGCCATAAATAAAATACCCGAAATTGTTACCGCCATAAAGATTGACCCGAAAAAAGTAAAATCACGGGAAAATCTTTTATTTTAGCGCGATTTTTAAAGTGTTATACATACACTAAACATACCTGAATTAAGCCCGTATTAAACAGACTATATAAAATGAAATTACACTATAACCGGACTAAGATTGTTGCCACCATGGGGCCCGCTTCGGCTAAGAAGGATGTTTTACGCGCCATGATACAGGCTGGCGTAAATATTTGCCGCCTTAATTTTTCGCATGGTAAAGCACAGGATCATAAAGCAGTAATCGATACCATTCGCGAAATAAATGCAGAGCTTAAAACCAATGTCGGTATCCTGGCTGATTTACAGGGACCAAAAATCCGCATAGGACTGGTAAAAGACGGCGGTATTCACTTAATCAACGGAACACGTATAAACATCACCACGCATGAATTAATCGGTGATGATAATGAGATATATATTACTTACGAAACATTTCCCCAGGACGTTCAGCCTAATGAAATCATTTTGCTGGATGATGGAAAAATACAAATGCGGGTAATAGAAACCAACAGGCTTGATACTGTTGTTTGCGAGGTTGTTCATGGCGGCATCCTTACATCACGTAAAGGCGTTAACCTTCCAAATACCAAAGTATCTATCCCGAGCCTTACTGAAGAAGATAAGATAAACCTTA
>JBQCEA010000706.1:0-6218 GCA_051960695.1 Mucilaginibacter sp.
CAACTGGCATTTATTTTCGGGGTTAGTCGCACAGTATTAGAGATAAGAATGCGTGACTTAGGAATGATCACCTACCAAAAAAACATAGGCTACAATAGCTATACTCTTTTTGGTGACCATCGCTCACCAAAGCCAATAGAACAGGTATTAAACCACTGGAAAAATAAGTTCCTTAATGATACCTTTAAAATCGAATGATTTGATGATTATATCATGGTAAAAGATATTGCGAAATATCCAACTCTTGAGGATTGTCTATTCCTGTCTTTTCTTAATGTTTATGATGACCATGCCCCAGCAAATACCCAACAATTAAGGCTATCAAAATAAGGGCCCACCAGATATATTGCAGTGTCCGCAGCTTATCAACTGTTTTTTTAAGATCATTTCTTTCTGATTCGGCAGACAGCTTCAGGTTTTGCAGTTTCATGTTTTGCTGCTGCAGCTTGCTCAATGTCCCTCCTACTTCAACCGGTTTTGCCTGCTCAGTTTTATAACGTTTTGTAAAGCCGCCATCCTTCAAAAACTTTTCACCTTTTGGCTTTAGCACCAATTTATCCGGCAACTCATAATCGCCATGCTTACCCGCCTCTGCGATCAGCCCTTCCCTGAGCAATATCTGCACCATGGAAAAGGCGAGCGCTTCATCCTGGTCAAAAAGTTCCAGCAATTGTCGGCGCGTTAAACTATCAGGTATACCAAAGGCAGCCAATATTTCGTCAAGGAGCTCACATTCATATTCGTTCAGTTCGGTCATACCGCAAATTTGGTGATAAATCGGCAATGAGGAAAGTTTATGTCCCCGCCGGATCTTCTGCAAGAGTCCCTGCGGATGCAATTATCTCATTCTCTACAACATAAATAAATTGAAAACAAATACATTAAATGTAAATCCGTTTTGTAAAATATTTGTTATTTAAAGTATAACCGCATCGAAGTCATAATAACTTCACTAAATTAACTCTACTTCAGGAGCGTTTGCGTGTATTCAGAAAAATAGCCGGAGCAACCCGGCATACATGATATATGGATAACGGGGACAGTAGTAACAAGAAAAACGGTAACGGCAACCGGCAGCAAATGCTTTCTTCGGGCATAGCCCGGAAGCTGAGCGACTTTACTATGCCGCGCTCGGTGCTTAAGCTTATCCCTATTTCAATACTCATTGGCGTTTTAGGCGCTGTTATCGCGTTGGTACTCCTTGACCTTATTGGTCTTATTACTAACCTTTTGTATTACCAGCGCTTTGATCTCACGCTTACATCACCCCGCAGCAATGCACTTGGGTGGCTGGCTGTTCTGATCCCAATGGCAGGCGGATTGATCGTAGGATTAATGGCATATTACGGATCAGAACGCATCAGGGGACATGGAATCCCTGAAGCCATGGAAACCATTCTGGTTGGTGGCAGCAAGGTTGAGCCCATCCTTACCGTTCTGAAGCCTGTTGCAAGCGCTATCAGTATCGGTACAGGCGGCCCGTTTGGCGCCGAAGGGCCGATCATCTTGACAGGCGGCGCTGTGGGTTCGGTATTCGCGCAGTTTCTTAACCTCACTGCTATTGAACGCCGGAGCCTGCTTGTAGCAGGCGCTGTGGCCGGTATGAGTGCCGTTTTCGGCACGCCGATAGCTGCCGTGATTCTTGGCATTGAGCTGCTTTTGTTTGAATGGAAGCCGCGTTCATTTATTCCTGCCGCTATTGCCAGCATAGTTGCCGATGCCATAAGGCATTTCTTTGTAAACCGGGGATGGATGCGTGCAGAACCTTTATTCCCTGTGCATAAAATAGTGGCTTTAGGGAATACCGGCCTCGGTGACGCCGTGATATTAGGTATCATTTGCGGCGGAATGGCCTGGCTGCTAACTAAAGCCGTGTATGGTGCAGAAGATATTTTCAGGAAATTACCTATACATTGGATGTGGTGGCCTGTGCTGGGCGGCGCAATAGTGGGCATAGGCGGCATGATACAACCTGCGGCGTTAGGCGTAGGCTATGATACCATTGCCGATGAATTGGCTGCAAATCTCACTGTAACGGCTTTGATAAGCATTTTTGTGGTTAAGCTGGTGATCTGGGCCATTGCCCTGGGTTCGGGAACAAGCGGCGGCATATTGGCACCTATATTGATCATGGGCGCAGCTGTTGGCGGCTTATTGGGCGTGTATTTCCCCGGTAAAATTCCGGGCGAATGGGCCTTGCTGGGCATGGCCGGCGCACTGGCCGGCGTAATGCGATCTCCCATTACCTCCATTGTTTTTGCAGTTGAGCTTACGCATAGCACAGACCTTTTTCTGCCTTTATTAATAACAGTTACGCTGGCGCACCTGATCAGCGTACTGACCTTAAAGCGGTCGATCCTTACAGAAAAGGTAGCACGCAGAGGTTTCCACCTGTTAAGGGAATATACCGTTGAGCCCCTCGAAGTGCTTTTTGCAGAGGATGTAATGTCGACCAATATCCTGACAATAAGTACCGGCACTAATATGACAGATGTTAAAGCTACCATACAAGCTAAATCGGAAATGCGGAGGCAGCGCCTTTTGCCGGTGGTTAACCGCGAAGGAATTATGCTGGGCGTTATTTCCTGGCAGGATATCATGGAAAAATCATTGCAGGGCGATCTTTCGGGTATTGTTGATGATTTCATGATCAAAAATGTGATCACATCCTTCCCCGAAGAATCCTTGCGCACAATCGCCGACAGGATGGCTATTCATCACGTCGGCGTGCTTCCGGTGGTAGACAGGATAGAAAAATCAAAACTCCGCGGACTTATCACCCAATTCGAACTCCTCGCCGCCCGCGACCGTATTCTCCAAGAAGAACGCAAACGCGAAAGAATACTGCGAATGTGGCCTGTTAATAAATATAGCAACGGCTTTGCCGGTATTTTTTCTTCAACCAGCAATGAACAAAATAGTGATGATATACAAAAAGGTGCCTAAAATACCTGCTTAGAAGTAAGTTAACGAATTTAGTATCTCAGAAATCGAAAAATGGGCACCACAGACAAACTCATCGGCTGCTCCGTAATATATCGTAATGCGATCACCATCTACCACGTGACCATTTGTGAAAACAACAAACCCAAAAAATCCGTTCAGTTCATAATTTTCTGTTGGCTCCATAACCGGTTCTGTAGTCCGCGCAATAACTTGCGAAGGGTCATCTAAATTGAGCAAAAATGCACCAAGGCAATAGCGGTTCTTCAGGTCTGCACCGTGATAGATAGCCAACCAGCCTTTTTCCGTTCTTATAGGCGCGGCCCCGGCACCCACACGTGCACCGTCCCAAAGTCCCGGACGGGTCTTTACGAGGCACCGGTGATTACCCCACTGCTTAATATCAGATGATTCAGCCAGCCAGATATAATTTCCGCCGATCTCAACGCTGCTTGGACGGTGAAATGCATAATATTTCCCATTAATTTTCTCTTCAAAAAGGGCGCAATCTTTATTATGCGGTGGAAAGATCATACCCAGATATTCGAAATTTACCCAATCACCGGTTGTACGCAGGCCGACGCCAACACCGCTGTCGGAAACAGCAGTATAAGTAAGATAATATTTATCAGCGATGCGGCTTACACGGCAGTCTTCGATCCCAAAACGTTCTAAGAGCCCACGTCCAAACAGAGCGCTACCTTTTTTGGGTTCCTGAAAATAGATACCGTCATTGCTAAAAAGCAAGCGCAGATGCGAAATAGTTGTCAGATAATCCAGTCCCTTGTAATTAATCACCCGCGCATCTGTTGCGATCAGATCAGGATCGTTTAACGGCACCTCGATAATTTCTATATTCCCGCTTATGTCAAGCGCCGGAAAATGCAATACGCCTTCTTTCCCTCCAATTCCCTCTGCAACCCGCACCAGCAACCATATTTTGTCATCAAAACGAAACACCCCCGGGTTCAGTAAACTAATGATCTGCAGACCTTCCCGGCTTGGCGACAAATCTTTTGGCAGCAGTAATGGATTTTCGGGAAAACGCCTTGCTATATCCATTACCAACCTACCTTTCTGCAGATAATTACCCATTGTATTGGATAATATGTACCACCCAGGTTATTACTCACCATCCATGTATAGGGAAATCTGCTCATGGGATTTAGCTCTTCGTGTTTTAACAACCTAATACATTAGAAGTTTTGAAACGAAATAATAGCACTAATACCCATTTATAAAATAAATTCGCAATTTCATAAGTTTATTTGTCACAACGATCAGACCTTGGCGCAATGAAAAATACAGGCTTTACCACGTAAAGATCTAACCTTTGATCGGATCAATGTTCTTTTACCCGGTCAAAGAATTCGTTTTGTAATTTCAACGTTTCTGTATCCTTTTTGATCAGGTTCAGAGCCTGCACCAGCTGACTGACATAATGTTCATCAATCAGTTGTCCAAGCGCTTTTGTCGCCTTAGATCCATCACCGGCGTAGTGATTCGGGAAATCAGCATACCACCAGATGGCTGTATATAAGTTGGGCAGCTGAAGCCGTTTCTGAGCTTTTCCTGATTCATCTTTAGCGTGGTCCATTTTTACCAGGTCGGGACGCATATCCAGGATTGTAGAGGTTTCTGCTTCACCGGCATGACCATCATCCTGCCCTTGTGAATGGTAAAGCGCATTGAATTTTTTACGGTAGACGGAGTCTTCTGAGGGTTCAAAGAAATAAACGGCGTAATTTCTCCGCTTGCTAAGCCTGGTTTGTACAAAATAACGAATAAGTGCAACGTTTCCGCCGTGCCCGTTAATAATAACGATCTTTTTAAAGCCATTGCGCCCTATTTCGTCACAAGTAGCTTCCAGCAAGTCCCAGGTTACCCTTTCAGGAAGCGCAAAAGCTCCCGGCTGATGCTTGGCTTCATTGATCTGGCCAAACAGGTAATCGGGAAAGATCACCGCATAACTCTGTTTAACGGCCATGTTTGACCATTCATGAACTTGTATAAGATCTGACCCGATAGGTACATGCGGCCCATGTTTTTCCAGGATACCAAACGGCAGTATACAGGTCGAGTCTGATTGAGCCAATGCTTTTGGCCAGTCGGTAGCGGTTAGTTCATCCCAGCGGGCAGGTAATTGCTGGGCCTGCACAGCAGCAATGCTGCCGCATAGCAATGCAGTAAATAAAAATTTCCTCATCATAATTATGGTTTTATTGCTAAATATAAGGCAGTCTTTTTGAAAAGTCACATAAACTCAGCCCTATAAATAAACGAATACCAATGTTTGGCAAATACCTACTTCCCGATACAGAACTTCGAGAAGATATTATCCAGCAGGTCGTCAGTGGTGACTGTACCGGTGATCTCGCCGAGATAATGCAGCGCTTGTTTAATATCCATCGCCAGGAAGTCGGAGGTTACCTGTGTATCTATTCCACCCAACAGCCGGGATAAGGCCTCCTGTGTTTTTTGCAGTGCCTCGAGGTGGCGGATATTGGTCACCAATGTTTCATCGCCGCTGAGCTGGTATTTCACTGCCGAGCTGTATATCTTTTGCTTCAGATCGTCGATATATAATTTTTCCTTAGCTGAGATGGTGACAGTATTTTCTGCCTGTAGCAATGCAGACAATTGCTTTTCGCTCAAAAGGTCGGCTTTATTGGCGACGATGAGTAAGATAATACCGGGCTTTTTCAGGCTTTCAAGATCGCTGTTTAGCTCTTCGGCTGTAATAACCGATGCATCGTAAACATATATCAGCAATGCGGATTGATTTATCTTTTCCATCGTGCGCTGCACACCAATTTGCTCAATGGCATCTGTAGCCTCGCGTATTCCAGCAGTATCGATCAGCCGGAAATTGATGCCGTTGATATTCAGTATTTCTTCAATGGTATCACGTGTGGTTCCAGGTATATGGCTCACAATGGCGCGTTCTTCATTCAGTAAGGCATTCAGCAAGGTAGATTTACCTGCATTTGGCCGACCGGCAATAACAGTGTTTACACCCTGTTTAATGGCATTGCCCAACTCAAATGATTCAACCAGCCGGCCGACAACTTTCAATATTTCTACGATCAACTGCTTGAGCTGTCCCCGGTTGGCAAATTCTACGTCTTCCTCTGAAAAATCCAGTTCAAGTTCAACCAAAGAGGCAAAGTGCACTAACTGCTCTCGTAACTGTTGCAGCTGGCTGCTAAAGCCGCCTCTTAATTGCTGCATAGCAACCTGTTGTGAGGCTTTGGAATTAGATGCGATCAGGTCGG
>JBQCEA010000707.1:0-3619 GCA_051960695.1 Mucilaginibacter sp.
GATCTTCTACCACACCACCAGAGCGGTGCGCGTAACGGGCCTCATCGCCGAGCCAGGTGTTCTCAGCGCCCCAATACACAGCCTCATCAGCCTCAAATACATCCTCACGGCCACCTGCAAAACCAAAGGTTTTAAAGCCCATTGATTCCAATGCCTCATTCCCGGCAAGAATGATCAGGTCGGCCCATGAAAGTTTGTTACCATATTTCTGTTTGATCGGCCAAAGCAGCCTGCGTGCTTTATCCAGGCTCACGTTATCCGGCCAGCTGTTCAACGGCGCAAAACGCTGCTGCCCCTGCCCTGCACCACCCCGGCCATCGGTTATCCGATAGGTACCCGCACTATGCCAGGCCATACGGATGAACAAACCGCCGTAGTGACCAAAATCTGCCGGCCACCAATCCTGCGAGTCGGTCATTAAGGCGTGCAGGTCTTGCTTTACGGCTTCAAGATCAAGGCTTTTGAAAGCTTCTGCATAATTGAAGTCCTTATCCATTGGGTTAGATAAAGAAGAATGCTGGCGCAGAACGCCTAACTTAAGCTGGTTTGGCCACCAATCGCGGTTTTTAGTACCGCTGCCTGCCACAGCGCTTTTCATATTGCCATTGTGAAATGGGCATTTGCTGATGTCGCTTGCACTCGACTTCAGATCGGGAGATCCATTATTTTCCATAAGTTGTTTCGGTTTACATATCAAATTTAGAATACCTTATCCGATAGAAAAAATTGATTGTTTTTATTCGGATATAGGTTTTATCTATAAACAATTAATGTTTAGGATATATTTTGAACAACTTTAAAATCTTTCAGCTTCAGGATCGTCTTTATATAGAAACAAATACCTGTTTCAACTATCTAACCACTATGCGCATTGTAACCCTTGAAGAACATATTTCATTTCCTGAACTAACCAGCCGGCTTCCAGAAAATGCCCTCGGCAATTTCGGCCAATCACCGGTTATGCGGCAACTGACCCCAAAATTAGCTGATATAACGGGCGAACGTTTAAAATCTATGGACGATAGCGGGATCACTTTCCAGGTACTTTCTGTTGACAGTGCCGGTGCTAATGTGCTTCACCAAAACGATGCGATAGCCTTTGCCCGTGATTATAACGACCTGATCGCCGAAAAGATAAAAGGCCACCCGGACAGATTCAGCGGTTTTGCTCATTTGCCTGTAAGCCTGCCCGAAGCTGCCGCTGATGAGTTGGAGCGCGCTGTAAAGCAATATGGTTTTCGCGGGGCGATGATACGGGGAACAGTGGATGGACAATTTCTCGATCATCCGCGTTTTGCTCCGTTTTTCGCAAAGGCTGAACAATTGAATGTGCCGATCTATCTTCATCCGGGAATACCGCCCAAAGCAGTGGCCGATGTTTATTACAGCGGAATAAACGGCTCGCCGGATATGTTTGAGCCTTTGGCCTGCTATGGATGGGGCTGGCATTCCGAAACTGCGATACACGTGCTGCGGTTGCTTGCGGCAGGTGTTTTTGACCGCTATCCAAAACTGAATATCATTGTGGGCCATATGGGCGAAATGCTGCCAATGATGATGGTACGTTCGGAGCGGGCCTTTAAACCCGGCAATGGCGGCGCCAATCAGCGTACACTTACCGAAACGTTTAAAAAGCAATTGTTCATTACAACCAGCGGCTTTTTCACACAGCCGCCATTGAGGTTAGCTCTCGATACTTTTGGGGTAGATAACATCCTGTTTTCGGTAGATTACCCCTTCAGCACTAACGAAATGGGCATTGAGTTTTTAAAGAATATCGACCTGCCGGAAGCGGATATTAAAAAGATCGCTCATGAAAATGCAGACAAATTATTAAAGCTTGAAGATTACATGAAGAATGTTTAAAGACGGATCGTCTTCATAATTATTTCGCTAAACCCAAATGATTTGTCGAAATTAGACACAATTGTACGCAATCGACCTTATGATGTTTATAAACCCGGCTATAGAATTACTTAAATCTTATAATGGCCCTTCTAAGCTAACATTGCATTCTGGTGCAAGCGAAACCTTAATAAGTACAGTAGAATCTGCCTATAACACTACTCTTCCTGACGACTTTAAAACCTTCTATCGATTTACAGATGGGTTTGAGGTTAACGAAGATATTTTTAATATGATAGCACTTAAAGAAATGATTGAAAATAGAGATGTCCGTCAGCCACTTTGGATAGCAGAATATATGATCTATTCGGATATGTGGTGTTTGGAAATAAGCTCTGATGATTGTAACGATTATAGTATTTTTAATATAGGAGCTGACGGAAAGAAAATTATTTTGACCAATTCATTGGGAGAGTTTATCGCAAGGTTTTTGAATGGTGGTGTATTTGAAACAGGCGGCCTATATTATTGGGCCCGATAAAATAAAAGCCCAAAATAGGATATAAAATCAACGCAAAAACGTCCAATGCTTACACCTGAACATCTTTGTTATAAAGCATCTCCTGAATAGAGGATTCAGAAATTTGCTCTTCAGATTTATTCCCCACCGGTCGTTTGCGCCAATAGTTGGCTAAGATAGAGCCGGAAACGTTCATCCACGGACTAAATATTGCCGAAGCCAGTCCGACTGTAGCCAGTTTGCCCATAGTGCCTGCCAGACCCGAGGCCATACCCCCATTCTGCAGGCCAACCTCGAAAGCAATAGTACGTGCTGAGTTTTTGTCAAGCTTGCATAAACGGCTTAACCAGTAACCAAAGAAATATCCTGCGCTGTTATGAATAACCGCTGCCAGGAACAATAGCAAGCCGACATTCAGCAAATTATCGCGACCAGCGGCTGTAGTTACTGTAGTAAAGTATACAATGCCGGTCATGGATACATACGGGATGTACTTATCTATCTGTTTAACTCTTAAATAAAGCAGGTGGTAACCCGCACCTACCGGGAAAGCACCGGCAAAAAAGTTCAATACAGACGCCGATTGTGAAGCCTCCGGCGATAAGTTCGCGGCAAATATATCCCAGAGAAATACGGCCTGGCATATTAGCCATGCCATACACAATATGGCAATGATAACAGTATTACGTTTACCTTTTGCTGAGGCATGCTTTAGATAGTCGTGTAATAATGCAGCACCAATTGGTACGATGACAATGCGGATGATCTCGTTCATCATTGCAATGAATTTGACCTCGATCAGTGTATTAGCCAGCAGGTGCATGAGCAATGGCGTGAGGAAAGGCGCCACCAATGTGGCTATGGCAGTAACCGTTACAGATAACGTCAGATTAGCACGGGCGAGATAAACCATTACGTTGGAGGCCAGTCCGCTGGAGCAAGAGCCGATAAGAATAATGCCTGCGGCAATTTCCGGGTCGAAATGAAATATTCGGGTTAGCAGGTAGCCTACCAGCGGCATCACCGAAAAATGGCAGGCCAAACCGATCAGCACACCCTTTCCTGTGGTCGCGATCCCTGAAAAATCGCGGATGCTCATCTGGACACCCATGCCGAACATCACCATTTGCACCACGATCAATATTAGCCATTTATTGCGGAGATCAACATGCCCCCATTTTAAAAAGGCATTGGGATAGATCATCGCAACAACTACCGCCGCAATGATCCAGGCGGTATACTGATAGTTTTTTA
>JBQCEA010000708.1:0-9276 GCA_051960695.1 Mucilaginibacter sp.
CCTTTTACGATATTGAATATATTTCTGAAGATAAAGGGCTATTGTTTCCGATAAGCAAAAATATTTCATATCTATCGGCACCTCGAAACGCATCTCTTCACAGATACGGAAGAAATGATCGGCTGAATTGCGGCTGGTAAATATTACTGCGCTAAAGTCGGAAAGGTTGATCTTTTCTTTGCGAAAATCCTTTGCAGGGACGCCTTCAACATGAATAAATGACCTGAAATCAATTTTCAGATTATATTTCTTCGCCAGCTCGGCATAGGGGTTTTTGTCATTCTCAGGTTTTGGTAAGGTAACCAGTATACTTTTAACCTTTTTCTTTCTATCTTCCAAAATACAAAATCTATAAAAACCTAATTTCCTATATATTCAGTGCCTTAATCAAAATTAATATCGGGCAAATTTCGAGGGCACAAAGATACACAATTAAATAAAACTTATGAAATAGAATGTTCGAAATGATCTCAACACTACCGCGCAGGTATTGCCAAATTATGATCGCTGCGATCAAGATATAAGCTGCCCAAAGGATGTAAGGGATCAGCTGATCAGTAAGCAAACAGAAGCACACCGTAACGGGCAGAAATACAAAAGCGATATTAAAATAAGTAAGATATGATACCGAAAGAGATTCGCTCAATAGCTTATTAATATTAAAAACAAATCCTAAAAACTTAACTACCAGAAATTTAACTGCGAATAATACCAGAATAATACCTGTAAGTGAAATAAATAAGCTAAAACCGCTCACTTTGGTATAGTAAACATGCCGGTACAGTGAAAACTGGTACAGGAACAAACCAAACGTAGCTGCAAAAAGCAGGAATAGCGCAACAAAGGTCCACGAGTTAATCATGGTGTCTTCTTTACTCACCTGGCTTAATACTCGTTTGCTGTAAAATGACGACCATATACTGCCTATATCCTTACTCATCACCCGGTTCAGTATTCCCATATATATCAGCAATGCTACAATGATCACTAACACCCATTGGTCGCGCGATGGGCGGCTGCTACCCTCTTTAAGTAACCCGGTTGACTTGGCATGTATGTCAGTGAAAGTACTGCCTCTGTACAGGTATGTTGCGAAAAGCGTATCGATCAGTTGATTATGCCTTAACGGATCAGCCGGGCGGATATATAAGGATGCCAGCGAATCGGCCACAAATTGCTGATGTTGCTGCATAGCCAATGCCACAGAATCTAAAAAAGGGAGGTGCTGGCCTGTTGCACCATTCAGACTTGAAGTGTCGCTACCTGGCGGTGGTATCGTATCCTGCTGCGCGTAGCCCTTTACTGCTATCAAAAGAAAGAATGAAAGGCATAGAGCGATCAGGCGCATATTTGTGATACCGGAGTATGATATTGCTACAAATTTACCTTAATATTTCATTTTTAACTTGATACGACATTAATTTTTTAGTTTGATAATTAATATACTCACCTTTGCCGCATGGCCGGTATTTATATCCATATTCCATTTTGCAAACAAGCCTGCCATTACTGCGATTTCCATTTCAGCACATCATTGGCATATAAAGACAACCTGTTAAAAGCCTTGCTCAAAGAGATCGCCCTGCAAAAGAATTACTTAAATGGCGAAACTATTGAAACCATTTATTTTGGTGGTGGCACACCATCGTTGTTAAGCGGCGAAGAGATAAATGCGATCATTGATGCCATTACCAATATCCACGCTGTATCTGCCGGTGCTGAGATCACACTGGAAGCTAATCCTGACGACCTTGATGCTGCTAAAATAAAAGCACTGCGGCAAACGCCTGTTAACCGCTTCAGTATCGGGATACAATCATTTTTTGATGAAGACCTGATCTGGATGAACCGGGCACATCGGTCTGCTGAGGCGGAATCATCAGTAAAACGTGCACAGGATGCGGGATTTGAAAATATAACTGCCGACCTGATCTATGGCTATCCCCTGCTTACCGACCAAAAGTGGAAAACAAACCTCGATAAAATGTTTGGGTTACAAATACCGCATATCTCGGCTTATTCTATGACGGTTGAACCACGAACAGCTTTGGCATCATCGATACAAAAGAAAAAGCAGGCATCCATGAACGATGAACAAAGCGCTGCACAGTTTATGTACATGATGGATGCCATGCAGCAGCAGGGATTTGTGCATTATGAGATATCCAACTTCTGCAAACCGGGCCATTATTCAAAGCACAACACCAATTACTGGAAAGGTGTAAAATACCTGGGCATAGGCCCATCGGCACACTCATACGATGGCGAAGGCCGGCAATGGAACATAGCCAACAATGCCAAATATATTCAAAGCCTGAACAGCGGCCTGATCCCGGCAGAAAAAGAAGTTCTTTCAGAAACCGATCGGCTGAATGAATATATCATGACCTCGCTGCGCACCATGTGGGGGCTCGACCTTGATAAACTCAACTCTATTGCTGCCGGCTCATCTGACGAGCTGCTAAAACTCACACATACTTTCTTCGAAAAGGAATGGATCAGCCGTAATAGCGACATTATTTGCCTCACTCCTACGGGTAAACTCTACGCTGATCATATAGCCTCCGAGCTATTCTTTTAACCCTTCGCAGTACGTAAAAGTACTCCTTTTGGTTTTAAACTACTTAAAACCTATAGCTATTAGAAACTCTGCTTCTCCAAAAACTGCCGGCATTGCCACGCCCGTATCTTTTCACAAATAAACGATAAACAACAAATGAAAAAATTGATCATTGCGACGTTTGCTTTAGCAGCTATAGCATTCACGTCCAACACTTATGCTCAAAGCAAAATGGTAGGCGGCGCGCCTATGTACCCAACCAAAAACATTATTGAAAATGCAGTAAATTCCAAAGACCACACCACCCTGGTGGCAGCCGTAAAAGCAGCAGGGTTAGTTGAAACGCTTGAAGGCCCGGGCCCGTTCACAGTATTTGCGCCCACTAATGAGGCATTTGACAAGTTGCCTCCCGGAACTGTTGATAACCTGGTAAAGCCTGAGAACAAAGCTACTTTAACTAAAATCTTGACTTATCATGTTGTAGCCGGTCGCTTAAGCGCAAAAGACCTGATGGCGAAAGTGAAAGAAGGACACGGCAAAGCTGAGCTAAAAACAGTTGAGGGCGGTAGCTTATGGGTAATGCAGCAAGGCAAAAAACTGTACCTGGTTGATGAGAAAGGGAATAAATCATGGATCACTATTGCTGATGTAAACCAAAGCAATGGTGTGATACATGTAATTAATACTGTTTTAATGCCTCAATAATTTAAGATTAACTGGACAGACAATAGTTTATCTTGGTTGATCGTTTTTAAATCAATCTGTGTTTTATCGCCCGGAGATATGCCACTCCGGGCGCTTTTATGTCAATTGGGCATCAAAATGCAGGGTTATTTCTTAACTTTTTGTTTTTAATTTATTTTTGTGGCCTTAATTTACCTTGAATATGGGTTTACATTTAACCGAAATAGATAAAGTTGATCGTATTAGCAGAGAGGATTTCGTAAATAATTATCTTAAACCCCGCAGACCACTGGTGATCCGTAAGGCTACTGAAGACTGGCCTGCACTACATAAATGGACATTTGAGTATCTGAAACAAGTTGTTGGCGACATAACCGTTCCGCTTTATGACAGCTCAAAAGCAGACCCTTCAAAGCCAATAAATGCTGCCGCGACAGAAATGAAGTTTAGTGATTATATGGACCTGATACAAAGGGAACCTACTGATCTGCGCATATTCCTGTTCGACCCGATAAAATACGCCCCGAAGCTATTGGAAGATTATCGTTCGCCATCTGATTTGATGGGCGGTTTCCTGGATAAATATCCAAATATGTTTTTCGGAGGCGCCGGTTCAGTTACCTTTCTGCATTATGATATAGACCTGGCCCATATATTCCATACGCATTTTGGTCGTAAGCATGTGATCTTGTTTGATTACAAATGGCGCGAGCGCCTTTACTGCATTCCGTTTGCTACTTATGCTTTGGAAGATTATGATATTGAAAACCCTGATTTTGACAAGTTCCCCGCGTTAGATGGTGTAGAAGGGCAGCAAGCCTTTTTAGAGCACGGCGATACCTTATTTATGCCTAGCGGATGGTGGCATTGGATGAAATACCTGGATGGCTCGTTCTCCATCTCACTGCGTGCATGGGATAAATCATGGGCCATAAAAGCGCAAAGCCTTTATAACCTCACCGTACAGCGCAAGTTCGATGATATCATGAAAAAGAACTTTAAGCAAAAGTATATGAGCTGGAAAGAAGAGCTTGCGGTTAAACGGGCCAACAAAGCTTTGGCAGAAGGTATGCCAAGATAATCTAAGCCCTAAGTCTTGAGTTCTGAGTCTGAAGTTGGTTTTATATATTAATCCCTTCTTCCAAAGGAAAAGGCATGAGCTATTCGTAAGGATATAATATTGGTTCCCGGATCGCCTCCGGTTACAAAAGTATGCTCATAACGCAAGCCTATATTGAACTGTATCCATCTGGATGGTTCAAAAAGATAACCAAAAGTTACTGCCGCCGCTGGGCCACTAACCCTTTGATTCAGCGGATTTCCGGCTGCATCATAAAGCGATGCACCTGTGGCATCGTTCTTTGGTATATCGGTACCGCCAAAGGTATAACCTGCTGCCGGTTCAATGTAAAAACCGTGGTCAGCGCCTGAACCGTAGTAAGAACTTGCCAGTAAATGCCTGTAGCCTAACAGACAAGGTGCCATGCCAATATTATTGTCATCCTGAGTTTTAAAATAGTATAAACCGGCTTCAACAGATACTGCGTCGTTATCATTAATGCTGAAACCAAGATTTAAATACCCTCCAAATCCAAACGCATTAATGTTTTGCCACTTTGAACCACCGTTTTCATCAGGCACAAGGGTTTTGGTCATTAATCGTGCAAATTCTATTTGTGCATGAGCTGCCGAAAACAGGCACAAGGAGAGCAACAGCAATAAGAGTTTCTTGTTCAGGGGCATATATTGTGATAAATAGGATATTCAAATATAAAACAAGTATTTTACTAAACAAGAGGGGGTTGGTTCTTCTTAAACGATAAGCCTAAAAATAAGCGCTGGCATAATTAAGCACGACCACAAATAAGTATTGTAGTATCAAAGACCCATCGAGATAAAAGAAATAGTAATACTCGTCTTTTTCCCACTTAGAACGGAATATAAGCCACCCTGTGAGGATGATGCTGGCTGTAAGCGCCAAAAAATCGGTATTAAAGCCATTACCTTTAAACAGAAAGAGCAATACCAGGTATCCAATCAGCAGCAGCTGACAAATGAGATAAGCATTCTTTTCACCCCAGGCAACGGGTATGGTCTTTAATCCAAATTGCTTATCATCGAACAGATCACGGATATCAAACGGAATAGCTACAGCAGCTATGAATAAAAACCTTTTGGCTATCAAGATAGTAGCATCGCGCATAGATATTATGATCTGTTGGGTAGCCTGCGCTTCCAGTATAGGCAGCAAAACAATGCTCATGGACCATACCAGTGTTATCAAAAATAGCTTTAGGCCAGGTATGTTACGCAACCCAAATTTCTTATCGCCGATACTGAACAAAGGCAAGCCATAACAAACAGATATACCTCCCAAAAATATCATCAGTATCTTGGATGACATCGAGATCAGGAAAAACAGTGGCACTAATGAAAGTACAGATACTATGGTAATGGTAACCATCAGCCTGTAGTGCGAAAAGAACCAGCGCACACGCCGGTAAGGTGAATTTTCTGGCTGTTTGGGTTTACTGATCAGAATACTGAAATTGTAAATAGCTAAAGTTGAGGCAACTAACAGGCCACACACCGGGTAAACGGGTTTTGCCCCGATAAGATAAAACGTTAACAATCCCTGCGCTACAGAACACAATGCCATAAAAATGTTGCTGAAAAGCAAGAAATCGAAGGCGGGCTGTAGGAATTTTTTCATTAATAGTGACACGAAAATAGGAAACGCCCCGGTATTAGGCGTTCGTTCCAGGTGCATGTCCGCTTTTTAATTCAAATATCGTAATCTCCGGCAATATTCCAAGTCTGCCGGGATACCCTAAAAAGCCATATCCTACGTTTACGTATAGCTGTTGTGCGCCTTCCTTGTAATGGCCCGCCCATTCTTTGTAGATGTATTGAATTGGGCTCCATTGAAAGTTTTCTGTACGGACACCGAACTGCATACCATGTGTATGCCCGGCAAACATTGCGTCTATATCCGGTTAAGATAATACCTGTGCCCGCCAGTGCGAAGGGTCGTGCGAGAGCAATAATTTTACAGGAAGGTCTTGTGTATTTTTAGTGGCAAGATCGAGTCGGCCTCGTCTTCCGAATCTGCTCATAGCACTCCAGTTTTCAACTCCGAGAATACCTATCTCTTCGCCGTTCACCTTAATACGGCGGTTCTCATTCCGCAATAGGTCCCAGCCCATATTTTTATGTGTAGCAAGAATGTCGTCGAAATTTTTTTGTCTTGCACTCTCATCCTGCCAGTTCATATAGTCGCCATAATCATGGTTGCCTAATGACGAGAAAACGCCCAGAGGCGCCTTTACCTTGCTAAAAAGATCCTGGTAATCGCGCATTTCTGCAGCCACAGCGTTTACAATATCACCGGTAAAGAATATTACGTCGGGCTTTTCTTTCAGCAGCATTTCCACGCCGCCGGCTACCGCCTTTTTATTATAAAAACTTCCTGAATGGATATCGGAGATCTGTCCCAATTTTAACCCGTCAAACGCTTTTGGCAGATTAGGAAGATATAACGGAAGCCGCTTTACCCGGTAATCGTATACACCCGAAATAGTGCCATACGTTAATGCAGCCAATGGCACCGAACCTGCCAGTAAACCTGCCTTCATTAAAAACTCAGAACGTGGAATAGCATCAGCTGAAGAGGCCTTTTCAGCAGGTGTCACTTTTTGCGAACGCTGCTTATACCATGCCCGTAACCGGCGGATATCATCGGCGATCATGAACGGCAGGAACAACGCCTTTGAGAAAACAAGCAGGAAGAAAACCAGTAAGAACGCAGCCCTGAAACTTAACCCGGCATGGGCAAAAATGCTGATAAATATACCCAGGCAAAGAAATATTGAAACTGACCAGTAAAGCCGGGTAAAAGCCTTTTTCTGAGCAAATTTCCATTTTTTTAGACCGGCCCGGACGCCGCGGATGATGTAAAAATCGGCGGCTAATAGCAATAAACAAATAACCAGAACGGTTAAAAATTTTTGTAGCATCTTATATTAAGTATCAAATCAATAGCGGTCATCATCCATGTTCAGATCGTCGTCATCAGGCTCAAGATTGAAGAGGCTGTTGAACATATCCGAAAAAGCATAACCATTGTCCAGGAAACCTTTATTGAGCTGAGAAAACTCAGCAAGGCCATGTAATACGAATTCCATCAGCAATAGTTGCTGATTGGCGCTCAAATTAGGATGGAACTTTTTAACCAGTTCTTTCAAACCGGCTACAGAATTCAGGGCCTTCTTATATTCCTCAAAAGGAAGATCATCATTGAGCAGGGCGGTGTTCCCATCGCCAAACCAGTTAATGATCTCGGCATACGGGTTCGGGCCTTTTGATTTTTTAGTTTTCTCCGGGTCAGGGAAGAATTGCAGTAACAACGTTTTAACGGCCTTGCCGATCAGCATATTGGCTACCCTTGCCGGGCCTTCCAGCTCGCCTTCGTAAACCAGCTCGATCTTGCCTGTAATGGCAGGAATTACGCCCAGAAAATCGGTTATGCGTACAAACGTAGCCGATTCTTTATTAATGATCATGCGTCTTTCGGCATTGCTTATCAAATTTTCATACGCAGATATAGTAAGCCTTGCTGATACCCCTGATTTTTTGTCGATATACTCCGAATTTCTTGCTTCAAAGGCGATCTGCTCTATTAAATCTTTTACCAATCCATCAGCCTCAATGGTAGCTTGCTGCGCCGGTGACAGTAAAGCTTCCTGCTGGGTGATCTTACGTGAAATCTCAACCGAGCGAGGGTAATGGGTCAATATCTGACTTTCAATACGGTCTTTCAGCGGAGTTACGATGGCACCACGATTGGTGTAATCCTCAGGGTTTGCTGTAAATACAAACTGTAGGTCCAGCGGCAAACGCAATTTAAAGCCACGTATCTGAATATCCTTTTCCTGTAAAATATTAAATAATGACACCTGGATACGCGCCTGCAGGTCGGGCAGTTCATTGATCACAAATATTCCACGGTGCGCACGCGGGATCAACCCAAAGTGAATCACCCGTTCGTCTGAATAATGCAGCTTCATAGTGGCGGCCTTGATCGGGTCAACGTCGCCGATCAGGTCGGCTACAGTAACGTCTGGCGTAGCCAGCTTTTCGGTATAACGCTCAGACCGGTGAAGCCAGCCTATTGGTGTATTATCGCCATTGGATTCCACTTCATTCCTGCCATACCATGAGATAGGGTTCAGCGGATCGTCAAATAGTTCAGAACCCTCAATGTAAGGCACATATTCATCCAACAGGTTTACCATCAGACGGGCAATGCGTGTTTTTGCCTGGCCGCGCAAACCAAGCAGCAAAATATTGTGGCGTGACAGAATAGCGGTTTGCAGATCAGGGATAACGGTGTCTTCAAATCCGATAATCCCCTCAAAGCCGCCTTCCTGTTTTTGCAATTGCAGTATCAGGTTTTGGCGCAGTTCGTCTTTAACCGACCTGCTCCGGTAATCCGACTTCTTTAATTCACCTAAAGTTTTTATATCTGTTTTGTTCGTCATTAGTTCAATTTTAATAGATCAGTGGACCGTCCTACGCCTGTTACGGATATAGTCCTCAAAAATATATTCGCCCAGGCCGTTCAGCGAACTATAAAACGCTTTACCCCCGTTGGTCTCAGTAAATTTGCGTACAAATTGCTGCAAATACGGGTCTTTGGCGATCATAAAAGTAGTGATCGGTATTTTAAGCCGTTTGCACTGTGCTGCCATGTTCAATGTTTTGTTTACCACTTTACGGTCGAGCCCTATACTATTCTTATAATACCGTGTACCTTCCTTTAAGCAGGTGGGCTTACCATCGGTGATCATAAATATTTGCTTGTTATGCGTCTTGCGGCGGCGCAGTATATCCGTCGCCAGTTCCAGCCCGGCATAGGTATTGGTATGATACGGGCCTACCTGCAAATAAGGTAGATCTTTTAGAGCTATCGGCCAGGCATCATTTCCGAAAACAACAATATCCAGAGTATCCTTGGGGTATTTAGTGCGGAT
>JBQCEA010000709.1:0-11256 GCA_051960695.1 Mucilaginibacter sp.
TGAATGCGGCTTTAAAGCTATTCAGATTATTGATCTCATCATCAACATACAGCACCCCATACGACATATTTTTGATTCAGTTTAAGTGGTAATATTAACAATTCAATTAAACTCAGGAAATCCTAAAAAGTTTAATTTTTCTGTGCATTTTTATTTAATCATCACCTTTGCTTTATTGCATTGCCAATCGTAAAAATGAAAAAAATATTATTAATACTATATTTTCTGATACAAAATAGTTTACTTTTTGCCTCTCCGACCGATACCTTATCCATATACGAGAATGAGACCAAACTGTTAACGAATAATTATTTTCTCGAACTCGACGACCCATCCGGCAGCTATACCATTAAACAGGTTTTAGCAAGTAAGGGTTTCCATTCTGTACATGCCTCTCTGCCCTCAGTAAAATATTCGGAGTCAACTATATGGTTAAAATTCGTACTGCGCAATAGTACCACCCGCGCATTTGTGCCAATTACCATAGGGGGAAGCATTATTGATAATTTCGACCTGTATTTTGCCAATTCACCCGGCGGCGACATGATCCATTTGTCTTCTGCTGTGCCTTACCGTGATACCAAACTTATTAAACAGACCAATACTTTTATCAATGCCATCATCTTTCCGGACTCTGTCCGTACCATTTATCTGAGGATCAAAAGCAGGGAGTCGACAGTTATACCTGTTGAAATAAACAGCGCCAATAGTTTTTTTAAGAATGCCGATTTTGAAAATATTGTAGTTGGCGGCTTTATGGGCATCATATTGGTAATGGCGCTTTATAACCTGGTGTTGTTTACTATTGTCCGAGACAAAAGCTATCTCTATTACGTTGCTTACATTATTTTCCTGGGCCTTTCGCAAATATTACAAAAAGGGTATGGCACAAATTTGTTTATAACCCGTAAGCCAATAGTAAATGACTACCTCATACCGCTTATGCGCATAGGCATTGGGTATTCTATCATACTATTCGCTGCCGAATTTTTGCAGCTCAAACTCAACCTTAAGTCGTATATTAAATATTACTATTCACTGTTAGCAATATATACCATTGCCTTTATAGCCGTTATTTTAGGTAAAATAACCACCGCGTATGACTTTATCTCTATTGCTGCTGCCATAACATCACTTTCGCTTTTAGCTATCGGCATCGTACTATATTTCAGAGGATTTAAACCGGCAAAATATTTCATGATCGGCTGGGGATTGTTCCTCATAAGTGTGCTAATATCCATAGCCCGAAACCGGGGTTTTATCGAGCATAATAGTTTTACACTAAATATTATCCTGTACAGCTCGGTACTGCAATTAGTGTTATTCTCGGTCTCGCTTGCAGCCAAGATCAACTTTTACCGCAGGCAGAATGCTGAAACACAATTACTATCGCTTACCATTGCCAAAGAGAATGAACGGCTTATTACCCAACAAAATATATCGCTTGAAACAGAAGTAAAAGCACGAACGCAACAGTTGATCGGTACAAATGAAAGCCTCTCAAAAATTATTGAAGATCTCAGGGCTACACAATTGCAATTGATAGAAACAGAGAAGATGGCTTCATTGGGCCAGCTTACGGCAGGTATAGCGCACGAGATCAATAACCCGATAAATTTTGTCAGCTCCAATGTAAAACCACTGCGGCTCGATTTCCTTGAAATATTTTCGCTCATCGAAAAATACAAGGAAGCGTCTTTGAACGCCGATAAAAAGGAACTTATGGAGTCGGCACAAAAATACGCCGAAGCAATAGGGGTCGATTTTCTAAAAGAAGAAATATTAAGTCTGCTTAGTGGTATAGAAGAAGGCGCCGGGCGGACCACAGAAATTGTACAAAGCTTGCGTACATTCAGCCGTACCGACGAGCTCATTCTAAAACCGGCGGATATTAATAAAGCTATTTTAAATACCCTGATATTGCTGCGCAGTACTATTCCATATAATATTGAAATAAAGCCCATTTTAAATAAACTGCCACTATTGAATTGCTATCCCGGAAAAATAAACCAGGTGTTGATGAACCTGATCAATAACAGCATACAGGCCATAAAAGCCAAAGGGCAACATCATAACGAAAGCATTACGATCCAGACCACAGATAACCCGGAAAACATCACCATTGAAATAACAGATACCGGTATCGGAATAAGTCTGGAACTAAAGCAACGTATATTCGAGCCATTTTTTACCACCAAAGAAGTTGGTGAAGGCACCGGGCTGGGCCTTTCTATTGTATTTGGCATTATTGAGGACCACCACGGTGAGATCAATGTACACTCTGAGCCGGGAAGAGGAACGACCTTTATCTTAACTCTTCCTAAGAACCTGGAATAGTCAGTTAAAAAAACTTATCCGGGTTAGGCACCAGGTTCAGGAACTTTTCAAAATTCTCCTTGTAATGCGATTGATCGAGCCGGTAATAGAATGCACCTTTTTTAGATGATAGCTTATCTTTTTCGGGTAGTTTTATTAATAAGCCGGTAGATAACAGTTTACGGCTGAAATTGCGGTCATCAAATTCTGTTTCATACACTCCCTCATACAGCGCCTGTAATTGCGGAATGGTAAATTTTTCAGGCAGTAACTGGAACAATATGGGATGCAGGGCAGCCTTATAGCGCAGCTGGCGCATAGCCAGCCGTACCATTTCGGCATGGTCAAATATCAGGTCGGGCATTTCATTCATCAGGAACCATTCTGCATGGAACTCATCATTAAGCTGTTTTTCATATTGATGAATATCGATCAGGGCATAATAAGCGATAGAAAGCGTACGCTCAACCGGGTCGCGGTTAGGCTTGCCGAATACATGAAACTGGTCCATATAAACATTCTTCAGCCCGGTGCGTTGTTCCAGCACACGGTTTGCGGCATCATCAGGTGATTCGGAAGGCTGAATAAAGCCCCCCATCAGGCTCCATTTATGTTTTTCAGGTTCAATGGCACGCTGCACAAGCAGCAGCTTTATGTTCCAGCCATCGAAACCAAATATGATACAATCCACTGCTACTAAAATGCGTTTCTGGCCGGTATATCTTTGCATAGATTTAAGGTGCTGGTTTTGCAAGTGTAAAAATAAATCGGCAGTAATAAAAAATTAATGCCGCAGTTAGATCTATTAGAGCGTTCTAAAGTCAAATTAAAACAATTTTGATAAAACGTTTGATAAATAAAGTATGAATGTCATAGCTTTATCTTAATAAACGAATTATATGCTTTCCAAACCACTTAGTGCCGGACAAATTGCGGATTACAACCGCGACGGCTATCTGTTCGTCAGGAATTTTTGCTCAAAGGCCGAAATTGACAAGCTTTATAAAACTGCGCTTGAGGATGATGCCATGCGTAAAAATGCCCTAGACCTGAATGACCAATCGGGGAAGAAAACCCGCTTATCTTTATGGTTTACGCCGGGGAACGACGTTTTTGGATATCTTACACGCAGCGAAAAAATGGTTAATTCGGTAGCTCAACTATTGGACAATGATTCGCCGGTATGCCATTTTCATTCCAAGCTGATGCAAAAGGAACCGAAAGTTGGCGGCGCATGGGAATGGCACCAGGATTACGGCTACTGGTATAAAAACCAATTTATGTTTCCTGACCAACTCATTAGCGTGATGGTAGCTCTCACCCCTGCCAACAAAGAAAATGGCTGTTTACAGGTGATCAAAGGTTCACATAAAATCGGCAGGGTAAATCATGGTTTTTCCGGCGAACAGGTTGGTGCCGACATGACGATGGTTGATAACGCTTTGAAAACTATGGAATTGCTTTACTGTGATTTACAACCCGGCGATGCATTATTTTTCCATAGCAACCTCTTGCATCGTTCGGAAGCTAATTTATCTGATCATCCGCGGTGGTCTATCATCTCCTGTTATTCGTCACAATCAAACCTTGCCTACAATGAAACCTCCACCTCGTGGCATACCCCGGTTAGCATTGTACCTGACGAAGCCATTTTGAATTGGGACGCCGACTCGTTATCAAACAACGACTTTTTGAAAAAAGAAAACGATCCCGCTTTAAAAGAAACGGGCTGGGAAAAAGGGGTAAATAGTTGATTGGGTGAAATGGTTGATTGAGTTGATTAAGTATTGCCGACTGTTTTTTGACTATTTTACTTAATCAACATATTCAACTGAATCAACTATATCTAACTCATCTAAATAACATATTCAACTTAATCTAACTGAATCAACTAAATCAACTCAACAAATGAAAATCGCCATGCTTGGTTCGGGCTTTATAGCCCGTTTTTATGCTGATTCGCTGGCTGCACAGCGACGTAAGGATATTTTAGTCAGCGTTTACTCGCGCAGTTCCGAAAGGGCGGCCAAATTCGCTAAAGATTATGGTCTGGCCCATTACAGTGATAACATGGATGAAGTTGTCGGCAATCCCGACGTAGACGTGGTGGTGATCGCTTTATCTAACGAGCTGCACCTTCCTGCTGTTGAGGCCTGCGCCAAAGCCGGCAAACATGTATTGTGTACCAAACCCCTGGGCCGCACTGGTGAAGAAGCTCAAAAGATGCTTGAACTGGTAGAAAAAGCAGGTATTATGGGCGGCTACCTGGAAGATTTGTGCTATACACCTAAATTCCTGAAATCATTAAAAAGTGTGCAATCAGGCAGTATTGGCCGGGTTTTATGGGCGAAGTCGCGCGAAACTCATCCCGGTCCGCACAGCGATTGGTTCTGGAACCTGGAACTATCGGGAGGCGGCGCTATCGTTGACCTGGGTTGCCATTGCATCGAATTATCGAGAAACTTCATAGGCAAGGACATTAAACCTGTTGAGGTAATGTGTTGGGCAGCAACACAGGTACATCCTATCGCAGCAGAGGACCACGCTATCGGCCTGGTGAAATATGCCAACGGTGTGATCGGTCAGTTTGAAGTAAGCTGGTGCTTCCGCGGCGGCATGGACCTGCGTGATGAGGTAATGGGCAGCGAGGGCACTATCTGGTTGAACAATTTCCTGCGCACAGGCTTTGAAATGTTCAGCACAGGTAAAGGCACCAACTATGTGGCCGAAAAAGCAGAATCAAACAGTGGCTGGCTGTTTCCTGTTGGTGACGAAGTGAACGAACTGGGTTACAATCACATGTTCACAGATATGTTTGATGCTATTGAAAGCAAGCGACAGCCTTCAGAAACTTTCTATGATGGCTACGTAGTAAATTGTATTATCGACGCAGCATACCGTTCGGCAAAATCACGCAATTGGGAACCCGTGAAACTGGATATGTGGCGTGGTCGTACTGACGTCACCGAAGGGCATGAATTCGCTTCATACGATGATCAATATTACCTGATCAAGGAAGAAGTTTTGCCAAATGGCGAGAAGAAGCTTATCCTGAAAAATAAGAAGACCGGTGAGGTGGTGAGAAGGGATTTATAGTAACAGTTGATTGGGTTGATTAAGTTGATTGAGTTTTAACCATTCAACTTAATCAACCACTTAACTTAATTAACTAACCCTTTTCCCCTGCAACAACATATTGATCGCATGATCCAGCGAACCGGCAGGTATTACTTCGCCAGAATTAACGAAGTATATCTCATCGGCATTTTGTATCGTGTTCAAGCGGTGAGCGATGATCACCCGTGTGGTAGTTTCAGGCAATTTCTCCAAAATATCGCTTAATAGCTGCTCGGTAACCGTATCGATATTGGCCGTAGCTTCATCGAGTATCAGGATGTCCGGCTTGCGTAAAACAGCCCGCATAAATGCGATCAATTGTTTTTGACCCAGACTAATGCTATCACCCGAAGATAATACCGGCGTATCCAATCCCTGGTCAAATATCGCCAGCAAACTGTCGAGGTTGGTTTCTTTTAACACATCCTCTAATTGTTCGTTGGTAAAGTCTTTGTAGGCCTCATTACCATAGAGGATATTTTCTTTCACCGTACCAGTAAAGAGGAATGGTTCCTGCAAAATAAAGCCGATCTTTTGTGTACGTTCTTCCGGTTGGTATGCTCTTATATCTTTTCCATCCAGCATTACCGTTCCTTGTGTCGGGTCATACAACCGGGCAATTATAGATGCAGTGGTTGTTTTACCACCGCCAGTCGGGCCCACCAGTGCATAGGTTTTGCCGCGTTCCATTTTAAAGCTGATATTATGTAGTATCTCGTTCCCGCCGGGATAGGCGAAATGCACATTCCTGAACTCCAGCAGCGAACCATTCCCTGCAGCTTTGCCTTCTACAGTAACAAGGTTGGTTTCCAATGCGAGTATATTTGCAATCCTATCCCAGCCAGCCATTGCGGTCTGGAAGTTGGTCCATAAGGTAGCGAGTTGCCTTAAGGGGCTATAAAAGCTATTAGCATACGACAAATAACTAATGAGCAAACCAACCGCAAAAAACTGGTAATCTTTCGCTTTAAATATCGTGATAGCCGGCTCATGACTCGCGATCAGGTAGATACCGTAAGACAAAACGATCAACTGCGCCATGCTCGATAGTAAAGTATATATCGGCAAAAAAATGTTATTGGCAATACCCGATCTTACTGCGGTATCATAATTATCCTTATTGGCGGTTTCAAAACGCTTACGGAAATAATCGCGGCGGTTAAAAGCGATGATCACTTTAAAGTTGTTCAGGCTTTCCTGTATCTCAGCACTCATCCCTCCTACACTTTTCAGGTTGGCAGCGTTCTTTCTTTTCACCCATGGCGAAAATACCTTGGTCACCAGCCATGCCAGTACAGCCGGAACTAACGTTGCAGCACCCAATTTCAGGTTAATGCACAAAAGGAAAACTCCCGCACCCGTCATGGTAGCAATACTACCAATGAATTGCATCAGCGACTGGCTGAAGAACGTGTTGATCTTGTCGGTATCATTATTCACCCGCGAGATCAGGTCACCGGCCTTGTTCTGATTAAAGAAAGCTACAGGTAACTGCTGCAGTTTATTAAAAATGGCATTGCGCAGTGTATAAAGCATCCGCTGCCCTACGCCACCCATCAGCATCGTTTGCATATAGCTGGCCAGCAAACCACAGATATACATGCCGAGCAATATAGCTGCATAAACCAGCACACCATGATAATCGCCCGGTATTACATATTTATCGATAGCGTGGCCTATCAATAACGGGCCAACCAGGTTTACGCCCGAATTTATCAATATTGCTATCAGCGCAAACCATAATATTTTGCGTTCATGCCTGATCAGCTCCAGCAACTTCTTCAGCGCTGCAAGAGTTGATCTTTTTTCCTGCTGCTGCGAAAGCTTATTTAGATCGTAATTCATAGTTGCTGGTGCTTTGCTGAGAGTTAAAAATTTGTACATATTCGGTGCTAGTATGCATCAGTTCATCGTGTTTACCGGTTGCAATGATCTCACCTTCCATTAGTAAAATGATTTGGTCATAATGCTCAACTGAGGCGATCTTTTGCGTAACCGATATCAGCGTAAGGCCCGGATAATTCTTCTGCACGTTTTCCAGTATCTTCTTTTCAGTCGTGTTATCCACGCGGGCAGTAAAATCATCCAGCAATAGCACTTTTGGATTAACCGCCAACGCCCTTGCCAGCATAATACGCTGTTTTTGACCGCCGGAAAGACTTGATCCGCGCTCCGAAACTATAGTGCTTAACTTATCAGGGAGACTGTCAATAAAATCCCTCAATTCGGCTGTATCAATTGCTTTTTGTAGTGATTCATCTGTTACGGTATCGCTGAACGCGATATTCTCGCGGATGCTCATATTAAAAATGATGCTATCCTGGAAAACAAAACCTACCTGGCTGTGGAAAGCCTCACTATTATAGTCTTCGATGGGCCGCCCATCGAACTCAATGGTACCTGTATTGGGTTTTATCAGGCCGGTCAATAAATAAAGTAACTGCGTTTTCCCGGCAGCTGTAGGGCCGATGATGGCGATCTTCGATCCGGCTTTAACCGAGAACGAAATATCTTTTAATGCCGGTTTTTGACCATAGGTAACGCTCACATCCTTCATCTCGATATCGCCCTGCAACTCATCAGTAATTGTGCCTGTTTCGGGTGAATCGGGTGCATCTATTACCGAATTGATACGTTCATAAGATGCCGAGGCCTGTGCGATGATATTACTCATGAAGCCGATAACCAGTATCGGGAATATCAATTGCATCAGGTAACTGTTAAAAGCGGCAAAGTCACCAATGGACATGGTTTTGTTGATCACAAAATGCCCGCCCAAAACCAATATGCTTAACATCGCGACGTTGGCCGTGAAGGTAATAACCGGAATAAGCCCGGCAAACAACCGCAGAATAGAAAGGCCATAATCACGTGCCTTGGTATTTGCTTTCAGGAATTTATCGAATTCCAGTTGCTGTGAATTGATGACCCGGATCAATGCTGAACCCAAAATACTTTCGTTAATAACTTTATTCAGCCAATCGATAACTGCCCTGCTCTCCTTAAACAAAGCCCTCACCTTTTTCAGTACCACGGCGAAGGTAATACCGATAATGGGTATGATGGCAATAACGCATAATGCCAGCTTCCAGTTAATGGTTAGCAGCATCACACTTGCACCCAAGATCACGAATACCGACGAAACAATAGAAACCAGCGCCTGCGACACAAATAACTTGATTGAGTCGACATCGCTGGTAAGATTGGTAAGCAATTTAGCTGGACTTACTTGGTCAACAAATGCATTGCTTTGTTTTGATATTTTGTCTGAAAGCCGGGTACGCAGATCGCGGGCCACTTTTTCAGAAGTATAAGTCTGGATGATGCTTTGTATATACGAAAAGATGAAAATAGCAATTATAGCAAAGCTGAATTTGATGATAATGGGGTTCAGATCAAAATCAAATTTTTGCCCCATGTGAACAATAACCCCATGTATATAATCATCAATACCATGCGAAATGATTTTGGGTAGCCATAAGCTCACGCTGTTGCTGATCAAAGCGAACAATATCAGCAGGATCAGCAACCCATTGTAAGGCTTCAGCAGGGAAAATATACCAGGCTTCTTTTCGGCTTTTTGTTTCGTCTTATCAGGCATTCGGGCAGGAATTAGTGTTGGTTTTCAATGTCGGCTTGGCAAAAATAATGATGCTTTACTACGGTTGTACATAAAATAAATTATAATTGTAATGCCACACTATGGCAGACGATCAACACGTTAAAACATTTTAGACCATGTCAAAAAAATTCGACCGCGACGCCGAATATATACTCGAAGACGATAGCGTCCTGCTTAGACCTTTACAGGAATCTGACCTTAAATTTCTATTACCTTATGCTATTAACGAACCTGACACCTGGAAATATTCGGTGATAAGCCCTCGCGGTGAACAGGGAATGACGAACTATGTTAACACCGCTTTGGCAAACCGGGCTGCCGGTAAGGAGTATCCTTTTATAGTTTTCGATAAACAAACACAAGAATATGCAGGCAGCACACGGTTCTATGACATCCAACCGCAAAACGGCATGCTTCAATTAGGCTATACCTGGTATGGCGAAAAATTTCGCGGTACCGGTCTTAATAAGCATTGCAAGTTCCTGCTTTTGCAATTTGCCTTTGAAGAGCTGGACATGTACCGGGTTGAGTTTAGGGCTGATGCACAAAACGAAAAAAGCATAGCAGCTATGAAAAGCATTGGTTGTGTGCCCGAGGGTATTATCCGCAGCTATGTATGGCTGGAAGACGGTCGCCGCCGCGATTCCATCATACTCAGCATACTAAAAGCAGAATGGGAAGGCGGGGTTAAACAGCGGTTGGCTGAAAGATTGTAGTTTTAAGTCTTGAGTTGTAAGTTCTGAGTTTTGAGTCTGATGCATAATAATTACGGCCGCCTGAGATAGAATTCCCCATCAGTAATGTTAACAAAAGTAGAATTACTACCCTGTAACCATAGGGTACCCGAAAAAGTACCTTTAACATAGCCGGATGTGATCTCGGTAAATGTAAGCGTTACCGACGTACCGGGATCATCACCGTTGGCCAGGTATTGTTTACCATCATCGCCCCTGTATATGAATAAATTCTGTATCACACTGGTACCATTGGCACTGATACGTTGCTGAGTATAAGCTTTGTTGGTTGTGATCGGATCCCCATCTGTTATCGTGAAAATCGCCCCTTCTCCAAAATTTCCTGCGAAATATCCGGTCAGCTCGCCTATGTGGATCGTTTGTGCATCCGTGAACATGGCAATTGGCGTCAGAGTCATAGATTTAGCTACGCCATTGATCTTGAGCTTGACATAATATGTGCCATTTATTGTAGCTGGCTTTGTACTGCTTTTTTTGCAGGAATTGAACATGAACGGCACCACCAGTATGCTCAAAAACACGATTATCCTTTTCATAAGAGTCACTTTTGATACAAGATAACTCCCAATCAAAGGCGCATCAATGGGTATTTATTTTTCGCTTATGGTCACTTATTCTCTGATGTGAGAAGAGTAATTTGGTGAAGAAGCAGAAGACAGAAAGCTAAAAGACAAAGCCAAAGTTTCTCTGACCGGCGCAAGTTTTGTGGATTAGAAATTGCGGCAGATAACTTGTGCCGGTTCCCGCAGGGTCTTCTTTCAGAGAGACCCTGCGGTGACGAAAAAGATTCTGATAATTCTTTAATTCTGCTAATTCCGATTCCGACACTACAACTTTATAAATATCTTATTCTTTGCCAGCCAGTAGCACAGCGTCCATTCCAAAAACCAGGTAATCAATGCCGAAAGCACAGCAGATATTTTAGGCGCAATACCAACCAATCCTCCAAAGCCTTTTACAAAGATGGCTACAGCCCCATTGAGCCATTGATAACCAACTGTATTAAAGAAGTAATAAATAAATATCGAGTTCATGCCTACTACCACGGCTATCCAGGCGTATTTATTGATCTTTTTGAGGTCAATGAGCCAGTAAAGCAAGGCCAGCAATAGCAGCACCCATCCTTCAGAAACGATGGTGAACGAGCTGGTGGCAATGCGCTTGATAATAGGTGTGATATTCAGCCAGTCGAGCCCAAAGCCTACGACCAATCCTATTAATCCGGCAATGGCCAGGTATTTTACCTTCTGAATAGCAGGCTTATCGGATACCAACAATTTCCCAGCCAAACAGCCCCATATAGTATGCGCCGCTGTTGGGATAAAATTGATGGTCACCCAGCCGTCAGGGTTTATCCGCTCATGAAAAACGGTATCCATATAAGCACCAAAATTGTGATATTCCACAAAAGGCTGATCAAAACCCGGCACGAGGATAGTCCGATAC